>JAZRHJ010000157.1:0-5786 GCA_045644695.1 Alphaproteobacteria bacterium
GTTGTCGGTTAAGGCTCCGGACCCGAAATTTTCTTCACAAACAAAAGATAAATTAGTTTCTTCTGAAGTTCGTCCGGTGGTTGAAGGCGTTGTTGCGGATAAATTAAAAGAATGGTTAGATGAACACCCTGCCGAAGCAAAAGTTATTGTCGGTAAAATTGTTGAAGCGGCAACTGCTCGTGAAGCGGCTCGTAAAGCTAGAGAACTTACTCGTCGTAAAGGTGTTTTAGATATTTCGACATTACCTGGTAAACTTGCCGATTGTTCCGAAAAAGACCCTGCATTATCTGAAGTGTTCATTGTGGAGGGAGATTCTGCCGGTGGTTCTGCAAAACAAGGAAGAGACAGAAAAAATCAAGCAATTATGCCTTTAAGAGGTAAAATTTTGAATGTCGAAAGAGCGCGTTTTGATAAAATGCTCAATTCGGCTGAAATAGGAACTATTATTACTGCTTTAGGTACAGGTATCGGAAGAGATGATTTTAATGCTGATAAATGTCGCTATCATAAAATTGTAATTATGACCGATGCCGACGTTGACGGATCTCATATCAGAACATTATTGTTGACCTTTTTCTATCGTCAAATGCCTGAACTTATTGAAAGAGGCTATGTATATATTGCTCAACCTCCGTTGTATAAGGCTAAAAGAGGTAACTCTATAATTTACCTTAAAGACGACAGAGAAATGGAAGATTATTTGGTTAGAGGTGGTTGCGATGAAGCAGTTTTAGAAAAATCAGATGGTGAAAAACTTTTAGGGCAAGATTTAATCAGTTTTACTCAAAAAACTATCAAGGCCCGCAATTTACTTGCAACTTTAAGTATTAAGGCGCCAGAAAAAATTGTTGAGCAAATGGCGGTTTGCGGTTTGTTTGATGCGAATATTTTAGCAAATAAAGAATTGCTTTTAGGCGAAGTTAATAAGCTTGCTCAAAAACTTGATATGGCAGAAGCCGAATATGACAAAGGTTGGAAGGCAGATGTTTTAGCAGATGGAAGTGTATCTTTTTACAGAACATTAAGAGGTGTTAAAGAAGAACATATAATAGGATCAACCGTAACCACAAGTGTTGAAGCAAAAGCCTTAAATGAATTGAAAGATTTCTTAAAAGATAATTTTGCTATGCCATCTAAATTGGTTTCTAAAAATGGTGTCGAAAAAACTATTAACGGTCCTGTGGGTTTAGTAGATGCTGTAATGGCTGCCGGTAAAAAAGGTATTACGTTGCAACGTTATAAAGGTTTGGGTGAGATGAATCCCGAACAACTTTGGGAAACAACATTAGATCCTGAAGCACGCTCTCTGTTGCAAGTTAAGATTGATCATATGGAAGAGGCTGATGAGGTGTTCACAACCTTAATGGGTGATGTGGTTGAACCTCGTAAAGAATTTATCCAAGAAAATGCCCTTAATGTGGTTAATTTAGATATTTAATTGTACTTACTTCCAAATTCAAAAGAGTGTTTTAAGGTGTTAAAGCACTCTTTTTTTCCGGAAAAACTGCTAAAACCGTTTTCTTTATAAATAGAAAAAATGCTCTAAGAAAAACGTATTACACCGGAAGAATTTGCTAGAATAATAGCAATTGTGCCCAAAAGATTGGGACATTTAAGACGTGGTAAATGCTATTTTGATATACACCTTAAAAGCCAGGCAGGTTTTGTGTTTAATAAGAAATTTATGAGAAAATTTTGAAGATTAATTAAATATAAAAAAACCTCGGATACTTTTTTGTATCGGAGGTTTTTTAGCGCAGGCAATTAAAATTGCTTAGGAGGAGGAAAAGAAAAAGTTCTGTTATTTATTGTCATTAAGTTCTTTTTCTCTTTCCTGTCTTTCAATTTGTTCTTTGATGATTTCTTTAGCGGTAGCCATGTCACCGTTATCCAATGCGGTAGAAATGCTAAACGCATCGGCCAAGTCTTCCCAAAAGCCCATAGTTTTACAATTTTTAATAATTTGACAATGATGTTTATATGAAAGTCATTGTAATGGCATATTGTAAAAAAATCAAGATTTAATATTTTGTCGTTTATGAAAATAAATGCTTGCATTTACGGTTTTTATGTGTTAGTAGGTTCATTTGAATAAGGTACTTTTATGCATGAACTTAATTTAAGTATCCGTGGTAAAGGTCGTTGGTTTTATCCGCTTTGAGTTTCAAAGCATTAGAGAAAAGAAAGGAAATTTAAAATGAAACATGGTGATAAACACAGAAGGTTTAATATGCCTAAAAGTCAACGTAGAGCATTGTTTGCAAATTTAACCAATGCATTATTGACACATGAACAAATCAATATTACATTGCCTCGTGCTAAAGAGTTGAGAACTTTTGCCGATAATATGATTTCTTATGCTAAAAAAGGTGACTTAAACAGCCGCAGATTGGCTTTGTCATTTTTAAGAGATAAAGAAGTTGTTTCTAAACTTTTCTCTACTTTGGCAGAACGTTATAAAGAACGTAATGGTGGTTACACCCGTGTGTTAAAAGCAGGTTTCCGTTATGGTGACTGTGCTCCTATGGCAATTATTGAATTGGTTGACCGTGATGTTAATGCTAAAGGTGCTAAAGATTTGGCTCGCGTTGCTGCTGAAAAAGCCGCTGCTGCCGAAGCAGAAAAATCTGCCGAATAATTTATTGCAAATTGTAAAGCAAAAAAAATCGCTCATAATGAGCGATTTTTTTATAGTTACTTAAAGTAAGTATATTATGGAAAGTATACCTATAAAACCATAAATGATAAGACCCAGAGGATAAGAAAATGCTACCCTGAAATCAGTTGAAGAAGGGACTGCATTTTCAATAATGATAGTTTGCAATAAAATATACAATGTATAATTAAATATATTTACGTTGACGCTTTCAAAATACCAAATATTAAGATAGTAGCCTATCGGAAGAAGCAATAATGGTGCTAATGAAGCGGGAATGGCATTGTATGAGGTTATGTGTCTGAAACCGACACTTCCCATTACATAATTGCCGTATTCGTCTTTTTTTGGAAATAAACTGTAACTGGTCGGATGTGCATTCATAAATAAACCTACTAAAAAGTGCATAGTTTCGTGTAAAATAGTGCCGGGGATATTAATTAATGCAGTTAACCACATACTTGAATATGTGGAATATTTAATTTTTAATAAAACAATAACCATAAATATCATTAAGAATCGATTGTTTACAACCATCTCTAATGTATGCGGACTATTAATAAAAGCAACTAATTTACCAAAAAATAATTCAATAAAATCCATCTTCAAATTCCTTAAGATTAGCTAGACGCTTTTTCCAAAACTTTCATGCCGGCAAGATATGTATTAAGTAACAATTCACACAGTGTTTGTTTATTTATTTTGTTAAAACTGTCTAATATATCGGTAGTTAAAAAAGAACTTAATGAAAAAAGCGATAACCATAAAATTTGTATTGATAACATACGTTCAGGTACTTCAATATTCGGAAAAAGGTTTTTGAATGCATCTTCAACCAGTTTTGTAATTTGAATCACTCTTTTAAGATATATTCTGGAAAAATGACGGTTGTTATTTAATAAATGAAAATTATGAACCAAAAACCATAAATTTTTATTTTCAATCACAAAATTAATAAATTCTTTTACGTACAAATTTAACCTTTGATAAGATGTTCCCGACGATTGTAACGCAGATAAGCGATAATACAGTTCTTCCAGTGTCAGATAGTTTTGTATGACAATAAAATTATCCATATTTCCAAACTGGTTATATATAGTTCCGACGGAATATCCTGACGCTTCCGATAATTTTCGTGCTGTTAAAAAGTTGGACCCTTTTTCTTTTATAAGTTCTCGACCTTTATTAACTAAATTTGATTGAATATTGTCTTTGCTCATGATAAATCTTATATTTAAATTAACAATTTTGTTTTATAATTACCTAGGATACACCAAAAGTGAACAATGTTCAATTACTTTTTTATATATTCGGAGGAGATTATGAATAAGTTATTTTACGCTATGTTAATCGGTTCAATGGCTGTTTCATTGCAAGTGAAAGCCAGTGGTGACTTTTTCGATGATTTAATTGTTACTGATGAAATGAAAAAAGAAGCAAAAGAAAATAAAACAATAGAAAAAGGACAAATGGATGCTACAAAAATTTTGGAAAGTCGCCCTAAAATACTTAAAATTCAAAATAAAAGAAGACGTGGGCGTGTTGAGGAAGTTACTGTTGAAACAGCGGCTCCGGTAGTGTATGAAAAGGCTCCTTTAGGCTTGTTATGGTTGGCGCCGGTATCAGAAATTGAATATATAAAAGTTAAGTTAGAACCCTTTACACTTAAAGATTATCCAAAATCGTATAAGGCAACCAATTTGCCTAAGCCTTTATCCGATTTTAGAGAAACTGTCGTTAGTTTCGGAGAAAAAAATAAGTTATGGCGCATTGTATCGTATGGTAATTTTATAGAAGATGATACTTATGCCACAAAAGGATTAAAACAATATGATAAATATCATAATTTATTAGATAAAAAATATGGAAATGCAGAAGATTTTTATACTCCTGCAACATATAATGTTGAAGAACTTGTGCCAAATGATGACGGTACTACCTCAATGGCTATTAAACAAATGGAAATGGAAATAGGCGACGAGGGGTTTTTAGAAAAATTATCTTTAGGAGAAGCAGTTATGTACTCAACATTTCATAATGAAAATGTTTCGGTAACTCTTGCTTTGCTGGCTGATGGTAATAAGCAAACATATATCGTTATTGAGTATAAAAATATTGATTCGCAGAAAAAAGCCACCGAAGATATAATGGATGCATTGTAAAATATAAAAGGATTATTCTTATGAAAAAAGTTTGTTTTTGCGGTATATCAGGTAGTGGAATGTGTGCATTGGCACAACTCTTGAAATATCAAGGAGTTGATGTTAGCGGTTCCGACAGAAGTTTTGATCAAGGAAAAGATGCCGAAAATAAGGCAAAATTAGAAAATTTTGGAATTAAGATATTTCCTCAAGATGGTCGTGCAATACAGTCGGATACCGATTGTTTGTATGTTTCTACTGCAGTTGAAGATACTATTGCCGATGTTAAAAAAGCAAAAGAACTTGGTGTAGCAATTAAAAAACGTTCTGATTTATTGGCTGAAATTTTTAATGGTTCAAAATATGGTATTGCAGTTGGAGGAACTAGCGGTAAAACAACTGTTACTGCCATGATAGGTTTTGTTTTGGATAAGTTAGGGTATAATCCGTTGATGATTAATGGCGGAGTGCTTAAAAATTATGAAGATAAAAACTTTATACCTAATGTGATTTTGAATAAAAATAGTGATATTTGTGTTGTCGAAGCCGATGAAAGCGACGGCTCAATCGAAAAATATGTTCCTTATATTTCTGTTGTTAACAATATTACAATTGATCATAAAACTATTCCGGAATTACAAGAATTGTTTTCAAATTTTGTTTCCAAGGCAATTAAAGGTGCAGTTATAAATTTAGATTGTCAAAATTCTAAAGTGCTGCATGATAAACATCAAAATTTGGTAACATTTTCCGCAAAAGATAAAAATGCCGATGTGTTTGTATCTGATATTATGGTGATAAAAAACGGGGTTCAATATTGTTTGGACAATAAAAAATATTATCTAAATTTAATCGGAAAATTTAATGTTCTTAATGCGGCTTGCGCAATGGCAACGCTTAAATTGTTGGGTATTGATACGCATGAAACCGCCTTGGCGTTGCAAGAGTTTTTAAGTACAAAGCGACGCCTTGATGTTATCGGTATTAAA
>JAZRHJ010000158.1:0-9439 GCA_045644695.1 Alphaproteobacteria bacterium
GACTTGGTCGATTTTATTTTAATAAGCGATTTTATATCTGTAGGAATAGATGTTAAAACACTTAACTCTTGAGACAATAATGCCGATTGGTTATATCTTCGTTTAATTAGGCGCTTATAATGCAAAGGAACCGGAATTAAAACATCAGCACCTTCCTCAAATATGTCTTTTCCTGCAACTTTTAACCATTTTGCAAAAACTTTTGCATTTTCGGTTTTATCCATAAATTTGAATGCCAGAATCATGTTCTTTGAAACTGTTTCATATTTTATAGCGGCTCTGGAATATCTGAAAAGTTTTTTGTTATTTTTTAAGCACATCGGACACAATGTATCACGACTAACCGACAATTTTTCACTAAACGGATATCCGCAACATTTACAATATGGTGCAGAAATAAATGTTATTGCATTAAAACATTCGCTACATAAACCGATTTCATCACTAATTATTTTTCCGCAATTTATACAACGTGGAGGAAGTAAAAAATTTAAAATATCCTTTAATATACTCATTTTATTGTTTTTAAAACTTCATGAATCTGATTTATACTATCAACAACTCTAATCCCCGCATCAAGCAAAACTTCTTTTTTACGTTGCGCTGTAACTTTACCTCCGGTAATAATATCGCCGGCATAACCCATTTTATCTTCTATTGGCATAGCAGAGCCTGCTATATAACCGATAATCGGTTTTTTATATTTTAAAGATGTATAATATTGTGCAAATTTTTCCTCATACATTCCGCCCTGATGGCCAATCATTAAAATAATTTCGGTTTTTTCATCATCGTGAAACTTTTTAACTATTTCAACAAAGTTTGTTCCGACGATCATGTCATCGCCCAATCCGATAACCGTTGATTGTCCCATCCCCGCTCTATTTGTTTCTAAAGTTGCCTCATAGGTTAGTGTTGAAGATCGAGATACTATACCGACATTTCCTGCTCTATGAATATTATCGGGAAAAATACCCATATATGCTTCACCGGGAGTAATAATACCCGGTGTATTAGGACCAACCAACAATGTGTTTGACCCTTTTAATATTGCTTTAATTTCCATCATATCTTTTATAGGGACACCGGCGGCAATAGCAACAATGGTTTCTACTTGCGCTTCAACCGCTTCTTTTATGGCATTTTTCACAAACCGAGCCGGAACGAACATTACAGATGCAACCGCTTTTGTATATTTTATGGCCTCTTCAACTGTATTATAAACATCTAATCCTAAATGTTTTGTTCCACCTTTTTGAGGCGAAACACCACCAACTATTTGTGTTCCGTAATCTAACATTTTTTGAGCATGAAAAGAGGCTTGCGTACCGGTAATTCCTTGTATAATAACTTTTGTATTGCTATTTATCAAAATTGACATCAGTTATTTCCCTCCATTGCTTTCAGGAGTTTTTCAACACACTCTTCCATAGTGTCGGCAATTAATATAGGTAAATTGGAACTTTGTAAAATTTCTCGGGCTTCATCTTTATTTGTTCCTTCAAAACGAACAACCATAGGAACATTGAGCCCTGTTTCTGAGGTGGCAGCAATTATACCGTCGGCAACCAAATTACAACGCAAAAAACCTCCTAAAATATTAATTAATATACCCTCAACTTTGGGATTTGTCATAATTAGTTTTATGCCAGCTGAAATTTTATCTTTATCGACACCGCCTTTAACATTTAAAAAACAATCCATTTTTTCGTTTTTACCATATAAAATATCTCGTATTGAAAGCGCTATTCCCTCACCGTTTACAATGCACCCGATATTTCCGTTTCCAAACTCACGATACTGAAAACCATATTTTAAGGCTTTTAATACGCGGTCTTCATCTTCATAATCATCATGAAGTTTTGCTATATCTTTATGGCGATAAAGTGCATTATCATCAAATGAAATTTTTGCATCTAATGCAACAAAATTTCCTTTCATATCAATTCCCACCGGATTAATTTCTATCATAGTAGAATCGGTATCAACAAACGCTTTGTATATACCATTAATAAACTGTTTGAGATTCTTGGCATAAGACGAATCTATTTTTAAAAATTTAATTATAGAATTAAGTTGTTCAGCACTTATTTTATCATTTAAATTCAGATTAATTCTTAAAATTTTTTCAGGCGAATTTATCACTAAATCTTCAATATTGGTTGTATCATCAGCCAATAAAAGCGTAACACATGGAACCATCCTATCTATTACAAAACTAATGTAAAATGTGTGTTTAACGGTTAAATATTCTTCCACATATACCTTACTTACCGATTTACCTTTTTTGCCTGTTTGTTTTGTAACCAGTGTTGAGCCAAGCATTTTATCTGCTTCTTCATAAATATCTTTACGACCGGTAATATATCTTATACCACCGAGTTTGCCGGCTTTTTTTTCTAAAAATTTGCCATCGGCTCGCGCGCCCGATTGAATTTGGGCTTTAAGCATCCACGGACCTTTTGCTCTAATCGTTATAGCTGCTTTTTTTGCTTCTGTCGGAGTATAAGCAACTAAACCCTTAGGTATATTTATACCATACCTATTAAGAATTTGTTTTGCCTGATACTCATGTATGTTCATCTTCAGTCACTTCTTTTTTAAGCATTATTTGCATAGAACTTAATTTTATCTACCATAGACATCATTCCGTTCCTACGACTTGGGCTTAAATGTTCACCTAAACCCAGTTTAGCAAAAAAATCTTCCACTTCAATTTCTTTTATTTCTTTTACAGATTTATTTGCATAAATTGATAACAAAACATAAATAATTCCCTTAACCATTATTGCGTCACTATCGGCATAAAAGTTAAGATTAGAGCCGTTATATAAAGGAACAAGCCAAACTTGCGATTGACAACCGCTAACCTTAAATTCTTCTGTTTTATATTTTTCATCTAATGGTAGCAATTTTTCACCTAATTCAATTAAATATTGGTATTTATCTTCCCAATCATCCAGAACAGAAAAATTTTCTATTAATTTATTTATATCTTCCATTATCTCACCTAAAACATATCTAACATTGCTTTTGCTTCATCACTTAATCGCTCAATTGACCAAACTGGCTCCCAAACAACTTTTACTTCAACCTTACCTACTCCTTCCGTTTTAGCAACCGCATCTGCCACTTCTTGGGGCAAAACACCTGCAACAGGACAAGTAGGAGCAGTTAAAGTCATATCAATAAAAACATCTCCGCTTTCTTGCTGATTTATTTTGTAAATTAAACCTAAATCGTACACATTTATCATGATTTCGGGATCGGATACGGTTTTTATTGCGTTGACTATATCATACATATTTGCTTTTTTTATATTATTTACCAACTCACTACCGGAATATGCCTTATAATCTTGCGCAAGGTTTTCTTCAACACTCATAGCCTGAAGCAAAAGGGCTTCTTCTTCATTTATCACTTCTGTCATTTATCCCTCTTATATTTTTATTTTTTTTATTATATTACATAAGGTATAAACTTTTAAAAGAATTTTACCGTTTTATCAACCGCCATAACAAAAGAATCTATATCTTCTTTTGTCGTATATAACCCAAATGATGCTCTTGCTATTGAGTTATACCCCATACGATTCACTAATGGTTCTGCACAGTGGTGTCCTATTCTAATGCTTACGCCCTCTTTGTTTAACACATACGCCAAATCTTGCGGATGAATATTTCCAACCTGAAAAGCAAAAACTCCGCCCTTGTTTTTTGCAGTTCCCACATGCTTAAAATTTTTTATATCGCCAGTCTTTTCAAACATATATTTTATCAGTTCGGTTTCATGGGCTTTTATATTATCTAAACCTAAATTTTTCATATATTCCAGCGCTCTTGCCAACCCGATTGCTTGCACAATTGCCGGAGTTCCAGCCTCAAAACGTGCCGGAGGCGGAGCAAAAGTTGTTTTATGATATGTAACTTTGTCTACCATATCTCCACCGGTTTGGTACGGATACATCGAATCTAATAATTCTGCTTTGCCATACAATACCCCAATACCGGTCGGCCCATAAGTTTTATGTCCTGAAAAAACCAAAAAATCACACCCGATTTCTTTAATATCTATCTTTTCATGTACGGCATACTGACAAGCGTCTATTAAAACTTTTGCACCAATGTTATGTGCTTTTTGAGTAATGCTTTTTATCGGAAAAATTGTACCTAATACATTAGACATCGCGCTAACGGCGACCAATTTTGTGTTTTCGGATAAAGCATTTAAGAATTCTTCTTCAAGATAATCGCCATTATCGGCTATTTTAACAACTTTTAATTTACACCCTTTTTTCTCGCAAACTATTTGCCAAGGAACTAAATTTGCATGGTGTTCAGCTTGAGTAACAATTATTTCATCATCTTCGTTAAGATAATGCTCCGCCCATGAATTTGCTACTAAATTTATTGATTCGGTTGCATTTCTGGTAAATATAATTTCATTTGCAGAAGAATTAATAAAGTTTGCAACACTTTTTCTGGCATTTTCATACTCTACGGTGATAGACTCGGACAAATCGTATATGCCTCTATGTACATTAGCGTATGTGTCTTGATAAATATCTACAATTTTATCAATCACACATTTGGGCTTTTGTGCAGAAGCTGCCGAATCGAGATAAACAATTGGTTTATTATTTATCTTTTTGTTAAATATCGGAAAGTCTTTTCTTACATTGTAAACATCATACATATTTTTTACCTCTTTTTCATAGCCCTAATTTAGCAAGTGTTTGAAAAAAATCAATCTAAACTGTTATATTAGTTCCAAAGCCTTTTTCCCATACTTGACCGAATAGTTTTAATTTTTGTTTTATTTTTTGTTATATATACTGCCCCGCCTGCTGTTTTCTCAACATCTATTTTTTTATTTTCAACCCAGATTGTACCATTATTATCCCAACTTATTTTGTTTTTATATGAACACTTTTTATTTTCACATTCTAAATCAAGCCAATTTTTATTTATTGTTTTCCCTTGGCAGATTTTTTTCAACTCTTCCGCTTTATCTTGGTTTATGTCCTGATTGGCTGTTTTTTCAAGCCACATTTGTTTTATAAAATTATTTTTCTTTTTTGTAATAACCACCAAATTACCGTTATTATCTTTGACTGCAATGGTTTTAGCACCAGCATCATAAATAAAATCGGGAGTAGAAACAGTTAACATACTTAACATTCCTAAAATAATCGGAATAATTCCCCATAAACGCCATTTCTGTTGCCAAATACATAACCATAAACCACCGACAATAATTAAAAATAGTCCCCAGAACGGCATAGATAAAACTTGATATCCCGCATTTGGTAAACTGGAAACATATAAGGTTATATCATTAATAATTTTTATACCAAAACCGACAACTTTGAGTGGCAGTTCGTATAAATTAAATGGCATTAAGAACAACGATAAAAGTATAAAAGGCATAATTAACAACCCTATAACAGGCCCTGCCAATAAGTTGCCCAGTGTCGTATAAACAGCAACCGTATTAAAATGATAGGCAGCAAAAGGTAACGTTGCTAGGCTGGCAACCAAATCAGATACCAAAAGACCTATAATATAAGCCATTATAAGAGTTGCTATATTTTTGTTTTTTAAAAAACTGTTTATCGGTACGGCATATTTTTCATAAAAAGCAATTAAAACCAAAACTGCCGCAAACGACATTTGAAAACTGGCACTAATGAGTGCATAAGGAGAAACAGCCAGCACTATAAGTGCGGCAAAACTTAACATTCGCATAGATATGGCGTTTCTGTTAAATAATATGCCCAATAAGACAATAAATGTCATTATGAATGCTCTTTGTGCCGGTATTTCGGCGCCTGATATCAATAAATAGATAAAACTCATGAAAATTGCAAAAACAGCAGCGCTTTTTTTGGAATTATATCGTAAAGACAGATATGGTATTAAACTTATTGACAATCGAATTATAAAAAAACTAATAGCAGCTATCATGCTCATGTGCAAACCGGAAATTGATAAGAAATGAGCAAGACCCGAATCGCGATATTGTTTATATAACGTTGGCGAAATTTTTGTTTTTTCGCCCGCTAATATTGCCGCAGTAATAGAAGCCTCATCAGGAGATAATTTTTTATATATTTTAGTAACAATTTTTTGCCTGATATATTTGTTAAAAATTGAAAGTTTTTGAAGTAGTGTCAAAGTAGAATTACACTCTATTTCATACACATTACTGTTTGTATAACCGACAGCGCTAATTTCTTCATAAAACGACTTGCGATTAAATTGATAACTATCTGGCAACACCGGTGGCATTGGTGGCATAAGTGTTGCTACCATCTCGACACAACTTCCTTCATTAAAAGGCTTATCCGATGTAAGAGTTATGCGATGGAAACCCTTTCTTGTATTATCAAAATCGGATACGTTAGTCAAAAGCAATCTTTTTTTGCCTTTAGCGCTATAATCTGTTTTAATTATTTGACCTTTTAAATATGTTACTTCTTTGGCCCCTTTCGGATATTCAATAAATTTTGCTTGATAAATGCTTCTTATCTGAATATTAGAAAATCCTAATGCAATAATCATCAGGCAACCAACCGTAAAATATTTTACCGGATGATAACGCCAAATATAAATTAACACCAATAATAATTCTACTACCAAAATTGTTATCCAATACGGAGGTTCAACCGGTAATAAAAAATACAATCCTATACCAAAACCGAAAAGGACAGGAAGCCATATAACAAACCTGTCTTTTTCAGCAAAAAAAAATTCTTTCATCTTATACAATAAGGATTGCAATTTTTTCTCCGATAACGTAATTATTTTTTGTTTATAATATCTAAAATTACATCACAGGCATTTGCGCTTGGCGTTTGTTCACCCACACCCAAAAGTTCTTTCACCTTAGAAAAACCTTCCATTTGACGTTCATATAGCGATTGTTTTTTTAACAATTCATCAACGTAGTATAAAATCTTGTCTTCATTACAGTTTTCTTGCAATAATTCCGGCACAACTTCACGTCCAAGCAAAATATTGCTTAAATTTACAAACTGAATTTTTAAAAAATGTCTTGCCAACCAAGCCGATAATGCCGACAATTTATATGCTATGATATGAGGTATATCTATCATAGCCAATTCTAAGGCAACCGTTCCAGAAGCAGCAATTGCAACACTTGAAGCACAAAAAGCATCATGCCTATCACTTTCAGTGTTTACAACAATTATAGGTAACCCGCTCTCTGCGACCATCTTTTTAACAGAATCTTCAACCGTTTGTACTGTTGGAATAACAAAACAAAAATCAGGATATTTTTCTTTTAATTTACAAACAACATTTAAAAATACTGGCAACAATCGGCTAACTTCCGTATGTCTTGACCCCGGCAATACCGACATTATTTTTAAGTTTTCATCAATGTTAAAACGAGTTCTGAAATCATCAGCATTGGCCCATAAAACACTGCTTTCAATTACAGGATGTCCGACAAACGTTGTCGGCAAATTATGCGGTGTAAAATATTTTGGCTCATAAGGAAATAATGTTAGCAAATGGTCAATATATTTATACATTGTTTTTGCCCGTTTTTTCTTCCATGCCCAAACTTGTGGGGCAACATAATGCACCTGAGGAATATTAAGTTTTTTACGGCGCAAAAGTTTATGAATGCGAGCCGAAAAACTCCAACTGTCAATAGTGATAACAATATCAGGTTTTGTTTTTTCAATGTCTGCTATTGTTTGTGAAAACCTTTTTAATATCTTGGGCAAACTGGGTAACACTTCAAACAAACCCATAACGGCCAATTCGGATATATCAAACAAAGACTTTAAGCCTTCTCTTTCCATTGTTTCTCCACCGATGCCATAAAATTCTACATCTGTATTTTTTGCCATCATGGCACGCATTAAACGAGAGCCCAATAAATCGCCGGAAGGCTCACCGGCAATTAAATAAATTTTCATTTAATTTTCTCCGTTGGGTTTACCCCTAAAACAAACATTTTATATTTATTAGCAAGTTTAATAACTTCTGATTCATTAACAATCAGAGCATTACCGGCATGAACGGCTACCCCCCTTAAACCTGCATTATGTGCATTTTCAATGGTGGTTGTACCTATTGTCGGCAAATCTATTCTCATATCTTGATGAGTTTTTCTTAATTTAACCAAAACTCCACCAACGCCTTTACGACGATAATCCGCACAGCGCTTTATTAAGCAATCTGTTCCTTCTATTCCTTCAACACCCAACACAAGACCTTGTTGCACAACAACCGATTGTCCAACATCTAATGCACCCAAGGTTAAATCAACCTCAATACCTCTTTGTATATCAGCAAGCGCTTGTTTATCTGGTTTGACTTTGGTAAGCAGTCCTTCTTTTACCAACAAATCGGGCATAATTTCATGAATACCAACAACTTTCATATTATCTTTTTCTATTTCTTTAACCAACGCCCTTAAAATTCCGTCATCACCTAATGCTTTTAAGCCCAATTTAGCAAAAAAAGCGGCCGTTCTTAAATCGGGCATAAGTTCTGAAAAACTGGGACGGTGTATTGTACCTATCATAACAACATCTTGCACTTTTTCATCTTTTAAAAATTTAAAACCTGTTCCCGCCTGACCTATTCTTATCCACTTATGGTTTGTCTTTTCATTAAAAGCGGCTCTATCCGCGTTGCCTTCAATGGCCAGTACAAAATATGGAATTTGGTGAGATTGTACATATTCAATCAGCATTTGAGGAATTGAGCCTCCGCCTGCTATAATACCTAATTTTCGTTGGTTATCACTCATACTTATTTTCTCAAAATTAAAAACTTTTGTTAAGTTAACATATTTATTTTGGTTTTTCAAGAATCAGTTTAATGCTTTTTATTTGTGTTTAATTTTTAGGCTTTTGATTGACAGGTAAATGCTCTGGTGATATTTTTGAGAAAAATAACAATTTCGGGGAAAAAATTTGACAACAAATAAACAAGGAATAAAAATTTATGAAAAGGCAGATTTTGAAGGTATGCGTAAAGCCGGAAAACTTGCTGCCGAATGTTTAGACTATATAACATCATTTGTAAAAGAAGGTATTTCAACCGGCGAACTTGATGATTTATGCCGAGAGTTTATTATAAAAAACGGAGCAATTTGCGCCTGTTTAGGATATAGAGGTTATCCTAAAACAACATGCATTTCCATAAATCATGTTGTTTGCCACGGTATACCTGATTATGAAAGAAAATTGGTCAACGGCGATATAGTAAATATTGATGTAACCGTTATCTTAAACGGTTGGTATGGTGATACCAGCAGAATGTATTATGTAGGAAACCCAAAGATTAAGGCTACTCGCTTATGTGAAGTAACATATGAATGTCTTATGCGCGGAATTGATGCAGTTAAACCGGGTGCGCATTTTGGCGATATCGGTGCGGTTATTGAAGATTATGCT
>JAZRHJ010000159.1:0-2744 GCA_045644695.1 Alphaproteobacteria bacterium
TATTGTTATACCGATTCATGGCAACCCTGACCAATGTGCCAATACCGCAAGTGCAATGCAACAAATAGGTGTTAGAACGCACATAGTCGGTAATCATGAAAGTATAAGCATTTCTGATGGTAAAATATCAAATATAGAACCCAAAGCGACACCTGTTACATGGTATGCGGTTCGCTCAATCAGTCCAAATCCGTTGGCAGAAAGAGATATTCCTTTAGAAGGTTTAAGAGAATATTGGGAAGTTACCGAAGATTATCAAGAAATTCGTAAAATATGTGAAGTTGAAAACACGCAAAGGTTTGCCCCGCGTGGAGGTAATTATACAAATGCACACAAAATGCTCGAAAAAGCAGAAAATATGCCACAAAAAGCTACTATGAAAGTCCAAAAACGTAAAAAATCTAAAAAAATATCTGTATCAAATGTTGCTAAATTAAAAAAAGGCAAGAGTGGCAGATAAAAAAAGGGGGAGTATAAACTCCCCTTAATTTTATAAATCAGCAATAATGTCCATACTTATAATAATATCCGGATTACTTACCATTCCGTTATATCCTCCGCCTTTTTTAATTAGGTCAACATATTCCATACCTGAGATAACTTCACCCCAAACGGTATATTGCCCGTTAAGCCATGGAGCGTCGGCAAAACAGATAAAAAATTGACTGTCAGCCGAATTTGGGTCCATTGCTCTTGCCATTGAAACTGTACCACGCTTATGTTCTTTTGTATTAAATTCTGATTTAAGTTTTTGGCCGCTTCCTCCCGTTCCTGTTCCTAACGGGCAACCGGTTTGTGCCATAAAACCTTCAATTACGCGATGAAATTTTAAGCCGTTATAAAAACCCTCTCTGACCAACTCTTTTATGCGTTTAACATGATTAGGCGCCACATCGGGAAACATCTTAATTATAATATCACCATCTTTAAGTTTTAACACTAAAGAATTTTCGGCATCATCAACATTATAAGAATATTTAATTTTTTTTGCTCTGGTTTCACTTACTTCCAATTGTTTTGTTTCTTTAAGATCAATATTTTTTGTTTCGGATTTTCCCAAACCTTTAGTTTCAGATTTTTTAAGTAATTCAGTCATAATTTTCCCCTTTCCGGATTTGTTTTTTATGTAATCTTTATTTAGGTTTTGTATTTTATTTATTCAAGATAAAATCTATTCTTTCTTCAGCTGTTAAATTTTTAGGGTAATTTTCTTCGATATTTTTTATTGCATTTAACAAACCTTTACCGTTAGCGATTTGTATGGCAAGACCGGGACGTGCATTAAGCTCTAACATCATAGGTCCTTTGTTTTTATCTAACACTATATCTGCTCCTAAATATCCCAATCCGGTCATTTCAAATGCTTTTGCCCCTATAATTAAATGCTCTTTCCAAAACGGTACTGACAAACTCATTAAATCGGCTTTTGTATCGGGATGATGAGTAACGGGTAGGTTGTGCATAACGGCTTTTAATGTTTTGCCTGTTTTAACATCAAGACCAACACCTACGGCACCTTGATGAAGATTTGCTCTTCCGCCAGATTGAGCGGTGGCAAGACGCATCATTGACATTGCCGGATAACCTTTATACACAATAATGCGTACATCAGGTACACCCTGATAACTAAACCCATCAAAAACATCACTAAAATTAACCATCTCTTCAATAACGGCAACATCATATTGACCGCCTAAACTGAAAAGTCCGCTTAAAACGTTGGATATATGTTGATAGATGTCTTTAAATCCTAAAATTTTGCCGGAAGCAGTAATAAATTGTTCACCTGACCACGCTTTTATGACCAAAACACCTTTTCCGCCACTGCCATGCGCCGGTTTAATTACAAATTGCTGATAATTTTCGACATAAGATAAAAAATTTTTTACCTGATATTGATATTCAATAATGCCTATCAAATCAGGTGTCGTAATGCCAGCTTTAGTTGCTAAAACTTTTGTTTGAACCTTATCATCAACCAAAGGATATAAATTGCGTTTATTATTATGACCGATAATATCATAATTTCGGGCATTCATACCCAAAATTCCTTTTGACCTTAAAACAGATGGAAGTGTATATTTTTTAAAAATATTAAACATCTCCTACCCTTTCGCTAAAGGAGTAAATCTTTTTAATTCGGTTAAACGATATCCGGTATATGTACCTAAAAGCATAATGATAAATAAAATTACCAAATTAATTTCATTAAATGCAAAGGTAATATGGCGTATATATTCATTACTTATAACAAAATATGTAGCAATTGCGGTTATCATAGAATATATAATTTCTTTTGTTGCATTCATAGGCCCGTCTTCTTCCCATATAATAGAGGCACGTTCAATAATCCAAGCTGTAATAATTATAGGAAAGAAAATTGCCGAAGAAATAGTTTCCCAATTTATCTGATAGCCGACAATGGTCATATACTGCATAATTAAAATTACAAATACCACAACCGCAGAAATTCGAGGAACTAAAAGTAAATTAAGCCTTGATAACAGCGTTCTTATTAAAAGCCCTATTGAAATAATTATGCTAAAACAAATAAGTCCGGACACTAAACCCGTTTTTACCAAAGACATGGCAATAAGCATCGGAGTAAATGTTCCCATGGTTTTAAGGCCTATGATGTTTCTGAATAATACAGTAATTAAAATCCCTAAAGGAAAGACCATTAACCATTTCAAAGCATTTTGAGCCAGAAGAGGCAAGCTATATATTGAAAAATCAAAAACTTT
>JAZRHJ010000160.1:0-6496 GCA_045644695.1 Alphaproteobacteria bacterium
AGAAGTGATTTTATCGGTGTAGTCTTTGCTAAAACAGAGCAAGGCAGCGAGCATAGACATGTAGCCGATGTTGGTTAATATTTCTATAATTTCGCCATCATGCGTAATTTGATATTTTTGTTCGGGAAACCAAACTAATACAATGGTTAATATGGCTCCCCAACAAAGTGCAAAACATATCGGGGCAAAAAACGGTGATAAAAATATTTTTTTCATTACTAACTCCTATGGATATTGAGTACCGCTATTAAGGCCACTATTAAGACCGCTAGAAGTTGTTAAACCTGATGAACTGCTCGAAGACGAACTGCTAGGTTTAGCAGGATTTGTTGCCATCGGGCAAGTTCCCGTATAACCTGATGGGTATTGTGTTGAAGGCATTGGATTGCAAGCCGTCATGCAATAATTATTCCCATAACAAGGTGAATTATTGATACAACCACCATTAGTAGTATATCCAGCAGCATAACAGTTCCAACAATATCCCGCCTCTTGACAAGTTTTACATACACCATTAACTAAAATTTTACCACCTCCTGTACAATTATCACTTCCGCCGCCACTACTGCTTGTTGACTTAAGGCAAGAGTTTCCTACTTTATAATATCCGCTGTTGCAGGTAAAACTGCTATATTTTGTTGACTTCGTGGATTCACACTTGGTACCACTGTTATAGTATCCTGTACAAGGATTTGACATGGTTGCATTGCTAATTTGAGAATATTTGTATGTAGAACTGTCGCAAGCTGCAACACAAGTTTTTGTTTCTAATTTACTGCCGGCATTGGTAATTTCCATACAATATCCGCTGTTGCAAGTAAACGACGTATATCGTTTTAATGATGATCCGGAACACGCACCGCCTGATGTTCCTGTATAACCGGTGCAATAAGTACCAGATAAGGTTGCATGTGATGGTGCTGATGTATATTTATATGTAGAACTATCGCAAACAGTATAGCAAGCACCATTCAACAAACAATATCCACTATTACAACCTATTGCAGTATACGCTACTACACTTAGATTATTACAGGTACTACCTGATATTCCTGTAGGGCCTGTACAAGAATCTCCACTTAAATAACCGTTTGTAGGTGCTGATGTATATTGATATGTTCCCGGTAGACAAACAGCTTTACAACCGGAATAACAAGTTTTTGTTGCGCCGGTTTTAGAGGTGTATATTGTTACGGCAGAACATCCGCAATAATTGGTTTTAGAGTCTTTATATGAACTGTTGGCTGCGGTGCAAGAACTATAATATCTGCTTCTATTTTGATAACAAGTCAAGTTTCCTGATACACCGGGAATGGTTATCTCGTTATAATAGTAGTATGAATCGGTAGAACTGTAGGTATAATAGCCTGCGGCAAGACAGTCTGTTGCAAGTTCTGTGCACCCTTTGTAACATGTTGTTTCAACTGCTTCTGTTCCGCTAATAATATAAACCTTGGCACTTGTGGTACAAGTATATCCTTCTGTATCTTCTCGTTCATATCCTGCAGCAGTACAAGAAGAGTAAGCGGAAACGCAACTACCAGAAGTCCATTGAGCATAAGCATTTACCGATGCAATACAAAGTAAAAAAACAGATATTATGGTTTTTAACATTTAGCAACTCCAAAAATTAAATATTTGCAAATATTCTAAACTCTTTTTTTTATTGTGTAAAGTACATTTTGTTAGAATAATAATAAAAAAAAGCGCCAAAAGAATCGGCGCTTTCAAATGCATCGTGGCAGTTTAAATCATTGCCATACCACCATTTACATGCAATGTTTGACCGGTAATATATTGCGCTTCATCAGATGCCAAGAAAGCAACAGCATTAGCAATATCTTGTGCTTCACCTAATTTACCTTCAGGTATTTTATTTAAGAGTGCCGCTTTAACGTCATCAGGCAAAACATCGGTCATGGCAGTTCTGATAAAGCCCGGGGCAACCGAGTTAACGGTAATTCCGCGTGAACCAACTTCTTGTGCCAAACATTTGTTCATGGCAATCATGCCGGCTTTTGAAGCTGAATAGTTTGCTTGGCCGGCATTGCCCATAACACCGACAACCGATGCAATACCTATGATACGGCCGTATCTTCTTTTCATCATGCCTCTGATGCATGCTTTTGCTAATTTAAATCCGGCAGAAAGGTTAACATCTAATACAAGTTGCCAATCTTCATCGCTCATACGCATAAATAAATTATCACGAGTTAATCCGGCATTGTTTATTAAAATGTCGATCTGACCGAATTTTGCTTCAACATTTTTAATAAGTTCGGCAATTTCTTCCGGTTTTGAAAGGTTAGCAACAAAACACTCTACATTGTTGCCAAGTTCTTTTTTGAGCGCTTCCATAGGTTCTAAACGCATATCGGTTAAGGCCAATTTAGCACCTTGTGCATAAAGTGTTCGTGCAATTTTATCACCTAAACCACCGGCTGCTCCGGTAATTAACGCTACTTTTCCATCTAACTTAAACATGTTTTTATCCTTTTAAAATGTTATAAATTGTTTGCCAACTCTTCAATTTCGGCAATTGTGCCAACAGAAACAGAATTAATTTCTTTTGCGCTTCTTTTAGCAATTCCTGAAAGAACTTTTCCGGCGCCTAATTCAATTATGTCAGTAATGCCTTGTTCTTTCATATAGTTAACGGTTTCCCGCCATCTGACAGTTCCGGTTACTTGTTCAATTAAATTTTTTATAATTTCTTTTTTATCGGTAATCGGAGATGCCAGCACATTTGCAATGAGCGGTATATTTGCATCATTGCTTTCAACCCTCATAAACGCACGAGCCATTGCCTCGGCAGCAGGTTGCATCAACGGACTGTGAAAAGGCGCACTTACCGGTAACTTAATGCAACGTTTTGCCCCAAATTCTGAAGCAATTTCTACTGCTTTTTCAATAGCCGGTAAATGTCCCGATAAAACTACTTGTCCGTCAGAATTGTCATTTGCGGCAACACAAATGTTGTTCTCATCGGAACAGGTTTCAACTAAAGCATCTATGTCTTTAAATGATAAACCTAATACGGCTGCCATACCACCGATACCTACAGGTACGGCTTTTTGCATAGCATCACCGCGAATGCGCAAAAGTTTTGCCGTGTCGCTTATTGAAAAAACACCGCTTGCACACGCCGCAGAATATTCTCCTAAAGAATGACCGGCAACAAAGTTTGCTTTGTCTTTTAAGTTTATGCCAAATGTCTTTTCCAATACTTTTACAACAGCCATTGAATGAGCCATTAAGGCGGGCTGTGTGTTTGCAGTTAGCATAAGTTCGCTTTCAGGACCATTAACCATTAATTTAAATAGATCTTGGTTTAAGGCATCGTTAACTTCTTCAAAAACTTCTTTGGCAGAACTGAAATTTTCAGCCAGTTCCTTACCCATGCCGACAAATTGAGATCCTTGGCCGGGAAAAACAAATGCGTATTTCATAAATAAAACCCTTTTTCTTAATCTTTTATTGGGAAATTATGTGTATTTTGTTTTAAAGTCAAGTTTTTATGAAAAAACAGACACAGGGATTTTTGGTATGATGGAATATAAAAAAATATCTGTAATTACTGTCGCATATAATTGTGAGCAATTTTTAGAAACAATGTGCAAATCTTTTGCATATCAAGATTATCCTAATATGGAATGGATTATTGTTAACGATGCTTCAACAGATTCTACGGCTGCACTTTTACAAAGATATAAAAAACGCGATAAGAGAGTGAAACTTTGCCTTAATAAAACACATAAAGGTGCAACCGAATCGTATAGTTATGCAATTTCTAAAGCAACAGGTGATTATATTGCAATATTGGAACCGGAAAATTTTTGGGTGAAAGATAAAATTTCGCGTCATTATGCTTTTATGCTTCGTTATAATTTTATATTAAGCCATACAAGTTATGCATTTGCCGATCATTCTTGCAATTTGTTACCGGTTGGGTGCGCTTTTATTGAACCTAAAATCAGTTTGGTTAATTATGATAAAGGTGCAAATATTTGCTTATCGACATTTATGATGAACAGGGAAGAAATTAAAGAATATTTCCCCATGAATTTAACCGATGAGGAAAAAAAAGATAATATTGATATTGTTATGTATTTAATGAGAAAAGGCTTTATATCTCGCGGAAATACCGAAATATTAACTCTTTGTCGTCCTCAATATAATATTCCTCAAAAAATTAAACAATTGGAGGAAGTTAAAAAAATATATGAACAGATGAAAAGCGAAGATATAACAATTCCGAGTTTGATGAAGTATCAGGCTTACCAAGCGACAAATGTTACCGCTATTAAACTTCATCCGTCTTTTTGTATTGACAGAGATGTTTCAATTAGTATGGAAGAACTTAAAAATTTTAAATTTGGAAGAAAATATGGCAAGAAAAAATAAGAAAAAAGAAATTAGTAAAACAAACATTTTTATCAAAAAAATTTGCGGTATGGCGTTAATTGTTTTTGTTATTGCGTTGTGTGTCAGTCTTATGACATATGATGCGCATGATAGTTGTGTTAATCAAAAAAATAATGCGGATATAAATAATTTATTGGGTGTTTTTGGCGCTAATTTGGCTGATTTGGTTTTATGCAGTTTCGGTTTTGCTTTTATATTATTTGCCTTTAGTTTTTTACGTTGGGGATATTCTCTTATAAGACATAATACGGTTGTTGAATTTAAAATCAGATTATTTGCCTTTGTTTTGGGTATTTTTTCGTTGTCTTGTGCCGTGTATTTGATAAATCCGTTGGTATGGAAAAATTATCCTATAAGCGGTAAAGTCGGCCAAATAGGTGCCGGATTTATGCAAACATACATTTCAAAATATAATATTTTGTATGGAGCAGAAATTTTAATTGCAGTATTATTGCTGTTGAGTTTTATGTCATTAAATTTGGTCTTTGGTATTACCTTAAAAAATTGGTATAAATTGTTTAAGTCTATTTTTGTAGTCGTTTGGCGCATTTTTGTTGCAATAGGAAAAGTATTATTGACAATAGTTTATATGATAAAAGGCGGTAAAAAAGAAAAAAATAAGATAAGAATTGAGCCTAAAGTTAAGGAAACGAAAAAATCTGCTAAAGATGAAAAAATTGAACCTAAAATTAGCGCTTTGAGTGCATCAAAAACTAAAAAAACATTTTCGGTTGACGGATATATGTATCCGGATATTAATCTACTCTCAAGGCCAAAAGATAAAGGGGGTAACGATATAAGTCAAAAAGAACTCGATGCTACGGCCTTAAAATTAGAAGAAGTGCTACAAGAATTTGGAGTTAACGGAAAAATTGTTAGAGTTCGTCCGGGGCCAGTTGTTACCCTTTACGAATTAGAACCCGCTCCGGGTACAAAAACGGCTCGAGTTATTAGTTTATCTGACGATATAGCGCGTTCTATGTCGGCAGTTTCTGTTCGTATTGCCGTTGTGCCGGGGTCAAATACAATAGGTATTGAACTCCCTAATCGTAAACGAGAAACCGTATGGCTTAAAGATTTACTTTCGGATCCGCAATTTACGGATACAAAAAATACGTTAAATATTGTTTTAGGTAAAGATATTGGCGGAAAAAATACTTATGCCGATTTGGCTAAAATGCCTCACTTATTGGTTGCGGGAACTACCGGTTCGGGTAAGTCTGTCGGAGTTAACTCAATGATTTTATCTTTGTTATACCGATTGAGCCCTGAAAAATGTAAATTTATTATGATTGATCCTAAAATGCTTGAGTTTTCTATGTACAATGGTATACCTCACTTATTGACTCCTGTAATTACCGATCCGGCAAAAGCCGTTGTAGGCTTAAAATGGGCAGTTAGAGAAATGGAATCCCGTAACCGTAAAATGGCGCTCTTAAACGTTAAAAATATTACGGGTTATAATCAAAAATTAAAAGAGTTGAAAGAAAGCAACGAAAAACTTACCAAAACAATTCAGGTCGGCTTTGATCCTCAAACCGGAAAACCTATATATGAAGAACAAGAAATTGATACAACCGAATTACCTTATATTGTTATTGTTGTTGATGAAATGGCTGATTTGATGCTTGTTGCTGGTAAAGAGGTAGAAGCGGCAATTCAGCGTTTGGCTCAAATGGCACGTGCAGCCGGTATTCATCTTATTATGGCAACACAAAGACCTTCGGTTGATGTTGTTACTGGTACCATTAAAGCAAACTTCCCAAGCCGAATTAGTTTTCAGGTTACTTCAAAAATTGACAGCCGTACAATTTTGGGTGAGCAAGGAGCAGAACAACTTTTGGGTATGGGTGATATGCTTTATATGCCTGCAGGTCAAAGACCAAGACGAGTTCATGCTCCATTTGTTAAAGATAGTGAAGTTGAAAGAATTGTTGAATTTTTGAAAAATCAACGTCAGCCGGAATATGTTGAAGCGGTTACGGAAGGAGAACTCAGTGATGTAAAATCATCTTCAGGCGGAGGCTCTGTTTTTGATAATACATCAATGGGTGGAGGTTCAAGTGATGAG
>JAZRHJ010000161.1:0-11593 GCA_045644695.1 Alphaproteobacteria bacterium
ATGGAGTTTGTTAGACGCTCTGTATTATAACCTTCACTCTTAACATAAAAAACATATTTATTTCCCGATCTACCGAAAACCACAACGTTAGTATCTACACCGACCGATTGTTTCGGATACAATAATAATGTATTCGGACCGGATATTTCACCCGTAAAGTTTTGTTCATCACCAATATAAATACTTTCTAATACTTCCCATTCAGGAAAATTAATTAGGGTAAACATACCTTCTCTTAAACGCAAAGGCAAAACCAAATCAGGCGACCAATAATATTTTGAGTATGCAGGCTTTGTTTGCCCTTCACCTAAATTTTGTAAAGGATCGAGCCAAGCACTTTGTGTCATTCCTATTGACCCGACAGCATAACCCATATTCATAGTTTGATATTGTCCTTGAGAATTATCTGCCACTTGGTCCAAACTGTTAGTGGTAACTTGCGCTTTTACAGCACAACACATTACTGACATTGACAATAACGAAAATACTTTAGTTACAAATTTTCTCATTTTAAAACACCTTTACTCTGTTTTATTTCGACTTAACGAATATCTTACAACCGTAAAACCAATAGGATTATTCAAACGTTCTCCGTATTTAACTTTTTTCTTACGATAAACAACTCTTAATGAAGCAGTCCAATATTTAATTTCTGGCGCAGGCGAAGATGGCAACATATCTCTTGTTTCATATTCTACCTGCCATAAGCCGTTAGATAATTCATTAACAGTCATAATCTGTACAGAACGCGTCATTCCCTCATTTTTTATGCGCTTAAACGCTTCATTTGCCACCTTATCGACAAACGACTGATAAACTGTTGATGAAGACATTTCTTCAATAGGACCGCCCGGCATCCACCTTGATTCCATCTCTCTGATATTTGTTGAAAAAGCACTACGCATCAAAACATATTCACGAACAAAAACTTCGGTTACCTCTTTTCTGTCTTCCATATTTGTAATTGGTCGTATGTCATAAACTTGATCCTGTTTATTTTCAAACGTTAAAATGAACGGTTCAAGCCTATATAACGGCAACAATTGGGTAATAGCAATAATAAGTATCAAATTGCAACATAAGCTGACAGCAACTATAACAGCAAATGCTCGAGCCGTCCACAAATATCTACGCTCTCCGGCACTAACTATCAAATCTTCAACCTTATGGGGCTTACGTTGCGGAGGACGCTTACGTATATTTTGCGCCGGAGCACCTTTACCTGCCAATAAGCGCCTGTCAGTATTATTTACACCCAATTGCTCTACCATTCTTCACCTTATATGCTTGCTACAAACCAATCAGGAAGTGTGTGAGGTAATTCAACCTCAATACACGCACACGGAGATAATTTAAGATCATTTACACCTTTACCTATACCGACAGGTTCCGGCTCATAGTATGTCCCGCATGATGATAAAAGTGTAATAAATAAAAATAACATTATTTTTTTATACATTGCAATGTTCCTTATATATAGTTATTAACACATTAAACTTTTTATTTTTAAAAGTCTAATATGAACCTTACTAATTTCCAACTTATCAACAAGTTAGACCTAGTTATATTTTATCATAAACTAAAAAGATTAAAATAAATTAAAGAATTTCAACTTCTGTTTGAGAATATCTCGTAACCGTAAAACCTAACGGATTCATCAAACGTTTTGACATAAACATACGATACGGATTAAACATTGCAACAATTGAAGTCGTCCAATATCGTGTTTTAAGCACCATTTCCCCTGTTGCCTCATTTCTATTGAGAGGAGATAATTCATAAGTTTTAAAGTCTACCTTCCATACCGGGCTTCTTTCACCGCCAACTTTTGCCACCGAAATAATATCAACGTCTGTTGAGATTCTTTCTTTTATAATTTCATTTACTCTTACATTAATTTTTTTACTAAATTCGGCAAACACTTTCTCAGACGATAAATAATGCACCATTCCTCCAGCAAACCAACGGCTTTGCATTTCTCTTTCATCATTTAAGACCGTATTTCTTAATATGACGTATTGTTTAATAAATACTTCCATCATCTGATGTGCAGATGGCATTTTCGGAGATATGGTTTCATAACGAATCATATGATCAGAATTATCTTGGCGAATAATTAAAAATGGTTCTATATGAACTTCCGGAACTAATTTAAACAGCACCAAAGAAGCGCTGGTAAAAAACATTAGGGACAACATTGCCAAGAAAGCAACAAACCTTGACAACCAACAATAATATAATTCTCTTACCGACATCTTATGATTTTCTTCTTCATAAGCAGCCACATAATTTTTATCTATCGACGGCTGTCTAGAAGTTAATGCCAATCTTTCATTAGTTGTCCCTAACTGATTATTCATTTATCTTTACCTACTCATATATCGCACAATATGGTGTTATAATTCCGTCTTCTTTTTCTTTATAAGACTTTTCGACTTCTTTCTCATACTCATCTTGTGCATCTTTATCAGCTTGGCTTCTTTTGATATTAGTTTCCAATTCTTTTAAACTCATACCTTCTGAAATATTGACTAATTCATCTTTATCTTTCTTAAGCAGTTCTAAAGTGTTTTTAATATAATCAATACTTTCTGTCAAAGCCTCATTACTGCCTTTTAATTTTTCTAAGCCATTTTCTACATCTTTTATCCTATTTTCTTTTACTTTATTAAGTTCTTTAATAAAGGCTTTGTATGTATCGGCATTTGCCAAATCAAACTTCATAAGATAAGGTCTGCTTCTACATACCGATTCAATATCGGCATCTTCAGATGTTTTAACTTTAGCAGCCATTTCCACATCACACAAAACTTTAATATCAAACTCTTCATAAGCACTAACAACATCTAGCAATTGTTGACGAGATTCATCAAGTTTTATTTCAAAATCATTTAATGCTTTTTGATATTCTGTTTCATACTCAACAAATGTAAGGAAGTCGCCGAATTGATTACGTGCCAAAACCATATTTTCACTTTTATGTTTTTGCGCTTTATCATAATCTTTATCATCATTTTCACTAACCTCTTTAAGATATTTTATGGCTTTACTTAAATTCACATCAAATTTTAAGCCTCTATTATCTTCCGTATGGTATACAAGCAATGATAATTCGCTAACTTCACCTTTTGTGCCTACGCCCTTCTTAAACGGAACTGCGTCACCATTATCTAGTTTGAAACTCTTTTTTATACCTTTTGCATCAATAGATTTAATGTGTGCGCAATTAGATGCTCCTCCTTCTTGAACAACAAAACCGGCATTGTTAACATCTATAATATAACCATTGTATGCACACGGATAAGTACCACCTCTTATTAACTCATCGGTTTGCAGATGCGCAATTTCAATAGTATGTATCGGAATATCAGGTAATTCGGGACGCATCAATAACGGAATTATCGGGACATCTCTTTCAACGAACCCTTTTTCTGACAACAAAAGTTTCCAGATAGGCGGATATGAAACAACTTCACCTTGATTATATGACACACTTTCACTTATGCTCTCTAATAAACTTTCTTTAGATACATACAGTTTATTTGATTTGAGCAAATTATCATAGTTTACGCCATCAAAATGTACAATTTCTCTTAACGGCGGAGTATACGACTGTAAAATTTCTTTTGGCGCGCTAAAATCATTGGCATTCGGGTTTATTCCGACATAATATTCTTCGTCTGTTGTTATACATTTATCTTCTTGACATAACACCGCTTTCAGTTCGTCAGCGATTAAGCCTGCTGCCAATGTTTCAATTGCAGCTATATTTACATATTTATTTAATAAGCCGGATGATAGTTCAACCTTAGGTTCGGTGATATTTTTTATAATATCTTTGTGGATACTTACTATTTTGTGATATTCAAGAATATCATACATTTTTTCTCTCATATCCCGTATATCACTATATCCTTCGTTAATTGCATTTACAGCATTGCTTCTGACAATTCTGGCTGCACTATCGGCAATATCTATTATATTTTTGAATATTTTTCCTGTTACGCTACCATCGCTTTGTACCATGGTTGACAATTTTGGAGCAGATAATTGGGTAATTTCATTTATAGCTTTGGTAACCTCAATTTCTTTTTGGTATTCTTTTTTAGCGAAATTTTCTACAAATTCATTTTTAATAACTTTTAACTCATCTTGTTTTGTTAATATATCATCTTTCATATTGGCTATTTGAGATGACATATCATCAATTTGGCCTTTCAAAACAGACATCTCATTTTCAATTTCTTTAATTTTATTTTTAAGTTTTCTCCTATTTTTTACCGATTTAACCGCCAAAAACTTAGCACTGAGATTATTTTCCGAGTTTTTAATAATCTCATCATCTGATTTTTCTTCGCCTTTAACGTTTATTTTTTCTTCGGCCTTTTTATTATATTCTGTTTTTAGTCTTTCATATTCAATACTCAAAGCATCGATGCTTTCTGTCAATTCATCTATATCGTTTTGAAGTTTGTTTTTCTTATATTTATAGTCATTTTTCAAACCGCTTATTTCGCCATCTAATCTATCTTGAACGATTGAAGCTCCGCTTAAAACATCGACAATTTCAATATTTCCTTCCAACTCTGCTATTTTTTCACTGTTGTAAGATTTAACTATATTAACCGGAATACCTTCTATTTTCGGCTCTTCATCTTCAACTTGTACACCAAACAATGCACCGTTTATTTCTTTTGCAATTGCAAGCGACAACTTTCTCATATCCAAATTTGTAATATATGCTCTCATATTTTTATATTTATTTTCAAGATATGTTGAATAGAAGTATTTTTCATCGTTCCACAACGGATATGGTTTGCTTATTTTTTCATGTTCTTCACTGTTTACAGATTGTGCTTTTAACATATCTTCGCCCAACTTATTTGCAGCCAAAGCACCTATTTGCCATGTTATAATTTCTTGCTCTCTGTTATTTTGGTTCATTTTTTCTTCATCGGAAAATTTAACATAATTACTGTCAGAAATTCCAGATGTTTGCATTGCTACATGCGATTCTTGTTCTTCCTCACTTGGCTTTGTAAGTGTTATTTCGGCAGCAGAATCAATTGCGTCAACATCGATTGTCTGAGTTGCAAAAATCGACACATTGCCTTCTATCTCTCCGGTTTCTTCATTTTGAACTTCTTCAACCACATTTAATGTTTTTTCTGCCTTGAAGTTCTTGTATAAACTGATTAAATAACCGGCAAAACCTTCACGGTTTTCATATTGGTTTAACCCATATGCGTAACAAACTTTTTCTAAACGATCACCACACAGAACATGATTACTTGTCCAAACATCTAAATCTGCCTTATCTAACTTGTTGTTTTTATCGCAGTGAATACCAGGTGAACGATACTCACAACCTTTACCGAGCCATAATTCATCTGGATCTTTGTAATATTTAGAAAGATGCTTTATCACGCATTTTTCAGAATCGTACAAATTATTAATAATTTTCTCATGTAATTTACTCATACGGCCATATTCAATATATGGTTTTTTATATTCAGTAACTTGTTGCAATATATTGTGTACTTCAATAGCATCGTTTGCAATAACCGACAAAATATTTATATCTTGCAGTTCTTTAAATTGTTCATTTGACCCTTTAAATGGCGAAACGGCAACTCTGGGTTTTGTTTCGACAATTTTCCATTTCGGGTTTATGTAAGTTTTTTCTTCGTCGCTTCTTACTTCAAATTGTGCATAAGAAGTTTCAAACTCGGCAAAATAAGTGTTAAACGATACTTCTTCCGTTCCTTCCTCTTTTAATTTTTTAGGCTCTTTAGGGATAACACCGCCTTGCAATGACATAGCAGCCTCATATTGCGCCTCTAACGCACTAAGTTCTTCGCTAATTCTTAATATAGAATCATATATATCGGCTACATTATAGTAGTTTACCCAAGAACCTAAATTATCGTTTGCCTCACCTGTTTCGCCTTCAACTTCGGGAGCTTCCTCAACTGTTTCGCCAGTAACATATTTTTCACTTAGCCCGTCAACTTCAGTTTGTAAATCTTCCATTCTTTCGTCTAAATCTCTTGAGCTAATGTAAAGTTCTATTAAAGCATCGTTAGCAAATTCAACTGCCTTATTAGAATAAATTTTCCTTATACCTGTACCGTGTTGAGGATATTTTTTCAATAAATCTGCCGGATAGTTACCAAATAACGTATCAAAAGCCTCCATAATTGAATTTATGTCATCTAAATCGGCAATTTCACATTCGGCAATTTCTCGTGATGTTGCAATCGTCGGTTCACCTTTATCTTTTCTGTGAATTTGAGAAATTTTGCTGTTAAATTTACTTAACTTTTCATTAAATTTTTCTTGGACTCTGCCAAATTTTTGATTTAGTTTATCTTTTTTGCTATCAACCTTATCTGCCAACTTATCTAATTTGTCTTCTGCCTTATCTTTTATTTTATCAACTTTATTGCTTACCTTATCTTTTATGGCTTTAAGTTTATCTTCTGCCTTACCGACAACAGAATTTACTTTATCTTCAACTTTGCCCTTAAATTTATTAATTTTATCTAAGACTTCGGCATATTTTGCTTGTGCTTTTTCCATAAATTTTACTGCAGTGTTACCACCCGCTTCTACGCCTCCCGTGACATCAGCCGGTGCATCAACAGTAATAGAAAAAGGCATAGGAGGCAACAGTGCATTAGTGTCTCTTGTATTTATGAACATACATAGTGCAATAATCACAACTATTTTTAATATATTATTTTTTTTCATCACAGCCTCCTTACTTTAACTTAACACCATCAAGAAAACTTTTGCGCCCTTCATCAGAGGTTATATCTTCTTCGGTCATAGTATAATTGTCTAAATTTAATATTGTCGGATCTTTATCATAGTTTACCAAACGATAATCTTGCTTAAACATAGCCATTGCCGTATTTAACTTTATATATGCTAATTTCATCTTATTATATTCGTGTAAGAGTTTTATATCAAAAATTTTCTGCTCAATGGCCATACCAAGAGAAGATATATGCATATCGGCAGACATCATATTTCCCTGAATGCGTTGAATTTCTTCTTCTTTTTTATCCATAGTGTTTCTAAATTCAATACCTGCGACAAGCGCTTTGGCAATAGCATCTATCAACATTTCATTTCGATGCATTTTAACACGAGCCACACTTTGGCTGTTTAGTTCTTCATCAGGCATAACAAAGTTTTTTTCAATTACCTCATTGTATGAAGCTGTATTGTCTTCTTTTGATCTTTTCAAATATCCGTTTATTCTATCTAAAGGTAACATCGCTAAACCATTTTTTACTTTTTCAACTGTCGCATCAATCTTGTCGCCAATTTCTTGAGCCTTTTCAATTTCCGATTTATACACCGGATCGCTGGTCAAGGTTTCGCCTTCATTTGCGATATCTATGGCCACTTCTTCAACTTCTTCAATATTCCCTTCCAATTCACCTATTTTGCTTAAGATATCTGCTTTAACTTGTGGGTCTTCGGTTTGATCATATATTTCTTTAAATGTTACAATGTTTCTTTCCATTGCTTCCATATTACCCACATATTGTGTCAGCAATGCTTGCTTGCGTTCATCTGCATTATCTAAAGCAACAATTCCTGCAGCTTTAAGAGATGTTGGTAACATTTCTAATTGTTGTTCTGCTTTTTCTACCTCTTCTTCGTATACAACCTCATCATACATTGTGTCATCAAAGTCTTCGTCAAGCGCTTCACTTTCTTCAGTATTTTCCGCTGCTTTTTCATACTGCGGAATAAAACTATTTACTTTTTCGACAACGTTTTCAAATTTTAATTTGGTTTTTTCATACAACGTTTTAGCACGTTCACCCACACTTTTAACTTCTGATATCATCGCCGCTGTATCGGTTACGACAGAAGCACCTTCCGACATATCACCGACAAAATCTATCGGCGCACGATTAATTGCCGTAAGTGCGTCTATTTTTAATCCGGCTTTTGCATTAGGAGCAATTAACAAACATATTGCCAACAATAAACAATATTTATTCCTCATCTTCTTCCTCCTCTTGAATATTATAGCCTTGTATTTCTATTGTATACAAATGCTCTTTAACAAATGCATCGCTTTGCAAGATATATGAGAACCTTCTGGACGATTTTATCAATTTTTCTGCTATTGCTTTTTGCGCTGCAGCAACCGTACTTAAATCTGGCTCTGCAGATTCTTCATTTAACAATTCTCTTCTTTTGGTAATTGATCGGGCAAATAGCATACTCAAGCCCTTAAATTTTTTATCGTTCATTTCTTTATCAAGTGCTTTTTGCGCTGAAATACTATCTTTACCCCATTCCCTGTTATGAGATTCTTGTACTTCTTTCATACGCTCAAACTCGGGCACTTCTGGACCTTTATTTTCTGCACCTGTAGGAAGATATGTCGACAACATCCCCATCGGATTTGCTTTTATACCTTCAAGTTTATCTTTAATTTCTTTATATTTATTTTTAGCGTCCTCTACCTTATCTCTTCCGCTGGTATACAAATCATTAAGTTGATCATATTGCGCCTTAATGTCATGATAGTACTTTTGCCCTTCTTCAACTGTTGCAATAACATTTTTCACGACAATATTAATAGGTTCAATATCTGCCAAAACACTTCGAGGTATAAAAACAACCCCGAGGCAAATCAGAAAATATTTTAACGACCTCATGTTTATTCTCCTTCATAATATTCAGGCTCAACAAACTCTATTGCCCCAATACCTTCTTGTATAAGTTTGCTTGACATAGAATGTAACATTCTTATTAATATTTTTTGATTTGCTTTACCAACTTCACCTAAAAATGAAAGGTCTTCTCTTTCCGAACTCAATGAACCGGACTTATTTTCCAAATCATCTGCCACATCTGCTTCAAACGAGTTGGCATATTCTTTATTGTTAAGCGCAGCGGTAAGATCTCCGGTTGCTTCTTCATGCTTGGCTCTCTTGAACAATTTTGTGCATGATAAACCATCCATAACCGAACCCTCTTCGCCTCCGCCATTTAAACATTCCACCCATGTTTTAATACATTTTTTTACCGCATCTTCATTAACTTCATCATAATTCATTTCACATTTTTGTGCTATGATATCGGGAAACAAATAACGACCTTCATCATTTGTTCCGGTATACACGCTACCAAATTGAGCATACGACACCTCAAAACCGTTTATATATTCGTTAGACGAAGTCTTTCTAAACCCTCTTGATGTTGTAGGCAATTTTATCGTCGGTTTTTTAGACAAATTCGCTTTAATATCATCAGCAGCACTTGGTATAACTTCTTTAACCCCTTGTACTGTTTCTTCTTGCTGTGATTCATCAACATCAGCTACATTACCGGTATCTGCAAGCGCTCCGTTTGGCGCGAAACCTCTCTTATTTTTAGCGGTGTCAAGTTTTAATACACCAGTAACAGTTTCTTCGTTTTGGGTTAAGCTATCGTCAACATTAAAATCGTCAAAATTTTCTTCTATATTTTCATCTGCATCTGCAACATTTGTGTTTGTTGCTTCTTCGCCGTTGTTATTATCTCCGGGAATTACTGTTGCAACTTCATCGGCTAACTTTTCACGCAAAGCCTCAAGTCTTTCTTTATTTGCGTTTACACGTGCAAGTTTGGCATCGGCCATTTTTTTAAGTTCTTCGGGGTTAAAAAACTTCTTAACGGAAGATATTTTATCACCAATTGCTATAATTTGTTTAGCCTGCGCTGCTGTTGACTGCACAGTTGACATCATCGATTGTGTACTGGTAACATAACCCTTAATTGTAGCAGCAACCTCTGCCACGTCAAACGTAGGCCAAGGAAAGAACGAATAACAAGGAGGCGTCCATAACATAAGACCCGTGTACAATAACGCCGCATACTTAATACTTTTCATTTTTTTCATAGTTAACCTCCTTATAATTAGTTTTCATATATACATAATTCTAACATAATATTTTTTTTTAACCCAAACAAAAACTCTAAAATTACTAAATATTTAAATATTTTGTAACAAAGTTGTCTTCTCCATACTCTTTTATCAGTTGCTCAACCAATAATACGTTTTGACGACTAGAGTTGTACAATTTAAGATACGGTCCCAATGCTCCTAAATTCACATCTAAAATAACCGATTCTCCTGTTACGGGACGTGATAATAATATTGCGTATTTAGCTTCACGATATGAACGATTAAATATAAAGTCCATCTCGCCGGGAGAAAGATTCCAAATTGCATAATCTTCTTCCATACCTTGCGGATTTTTGAAAAAGATAATTGTTTGACACTGACCTCGAATTGCTTCACTCACACCTAACTTTTCAATAATATTAGGCTGTTGGAAAGCACATAGATATGCTTGACGCAATTTACGTCCCTCTTGTAAACCCTTAATAAAATAGTCTCTAAACATTTCATGTTTTAACATAGGTGCCGTTTCATCAATCATAATTAACGACGGAACACCGGTTTCACCCGTTTCAGACTGTATTCGGTGCATTATATAACTGATTACCGCAGGTGCTAATATTTCATCTTCAAAAATATGCGTAAAATCAAAAGCCATAAAACGCTTCGACCTCAAGTCTAAACTATCGCTATCTGAATTAAAAATTTTACCCTGCATCTCCGGATTTACCCAGCGTTCAAGCTCTCGGCGCATAATACCTGTCGGCGAAAAACAACTTTTATACAAATTTTTCAAAACCCTCTCTTCTGGCCTTAAATACTCAAAAGCAGTTGTTACCGCTCTGGCTGCTTCATGGTCAGATGTACTATCTGTAGTAAATGTTATCGCTTTTAACCATCGTTTTAAGAAACTTCTGTTGTTTGGAGTGTCCGGCGCATCAAACGGATTTAATGTTACGTTTTTCTCATCGCCGTCAAAACCGATATATGCACCGCCTATTGATCTTGTGAAAATTTCAGCACCGCGGAACCTATCAAAGAAAAACACCTTCAAATCTTTATGGCGCATTGCCTGACCGGCTAAAAATGTAAGCAACGTAGTTTTACCTTGTCCGGTCGGTCCTATAATGCAACAGTGTGCAACTGCCGCTTCTGCAGAAGAAACATGAAACTGGAACCTGTATGCCGATCCCGACATGGTCTTAAATATGCTAATCGCTCCCGGTCCCCAGTCGCATCCGCTAAAACCTTCCGATGGTTTATCAAAGCATACAGCCATAGCAACCACTCTCGATAAATAGCGATATGTTCTGGGATATGTGTCATAGGTAGGAAACTGGCTGAAAAACGTCGCTTGAGCCGCCCAACCTTCTCGAACCGGCGTTACACCAAACGAACGGCATATACGTTGAACTTCGCTCTCCCCAAACTCAAGTTCTTCTTCATTGCGGCCACGTAAAATTATCGACAGAGCATACTCTGTTAACGTTTGATGATTTGCATCACTATCTTCAATAGTTGCCAACGCTTGAGAATATTGATCTAAAATTTCAGATGAAAAACTGGTTATCGCCGCCATTCTTTGTTGCTGCATAAGCATCAAACGAGCCTGAGGTTTAAATATAGGACGAATATTATGCATCATTACCAATTCGCAGTCTATTGACAGCAAAG
>JAZRHJ010000162.1:0-8809 GCA_045644695.1 Alphaproteobacteria bacterium
CGAGGGTTGAAGAAATATTTGAAATGGTCAATAAAAAGCTTGCCGAGCATGGCTTAAAAGATGTCGTTTCTCACAGAGTTATATTGACCGGCGGAACTTCTTTGCTTCCAGGGATAAGAGATGTTGCCGCATTAATTTTAGATAAACAAGTAAGACTCGGTGTTACCCGTAATATTCCTAATATTCCGAAAGAGTTATATTCGCCGGTTTTTTCAACCGCATTAGGAATGCTTTTATTTGCACGAAATTATAAAGAAAGAATACCTGTTAATGTTATTTCTCGTCCTAATATCGAAAATGGCGGTTTAGGAAAAATATTGAGTTGGTTTAAGCAAAATTTTTAATTACATCATCACATAATAGTTGCTTTAGTAACTAAAACTTAATTTATTTTGTATATTATGCGCAATATGAAAGAATCTTTGTCATGATAGGAGTTTTAATAAATGTCAATTAATTTAGCAGTTGCCGATACTACAATTACTCATTTAAAACCGCGTATCAGCGTTATTGGCGTTGGCGGTGGCGGCGGTAATGCCGTTAATAATATGATTGCTAAAAATCTTGAGGGGGTTGACTTTGTAGTTGCTAATACCGATTCCCAAGCGCTAACACATTCAAGTGCAAGCAGAAAAATTCAATTAGGACTTGAAATTACTCAAGGGTTAGGTGCGGGTGCAAGACCTGAAATAGGTAAACTTGCTGCCGAAGAAGCCGCTAAAGAAATTGAGAAAGAACTTGAAGGCGCAAATATGGTATTTATTACTGCCGGTATGGGTGGCGGTACAGGATCTGGTGCTGCGCCTGTCGTTGCTAAAATTGCAAAAGAAAAAGGTATTTTAACCGTTGGTGTTGTAACCAAACCATTCTCTTTTGAAGGTAAAAAAAGAATGGAAACAGCTGAAGCCGCATTGGCAGAATTTACTAGCGAAGTAGATAGTATTATTGTAATACCTAACCAAAACTTGTTCAGAATTGCTGATAAAAATACAACTCTTGCCGATGCTTTTATTATGGCAGATAATGTTTTATATTCCGGTGTCCGTTCAATTACCGATTTAATGATGATGCCTGGTCTTATTAATTTGGATTTTGCTGATATAAAAAGTATTATGGAAGATAAGGGTAAAGCAATTATGGGAACAGGTGAAGCCGAAGGGGAAAATAGAGCCAGAATTGCCGCAGAGCAGGCATTATCGAATCCGCTTTTAGATGATTGTTCAATGAAGGGTGCTAAAGGTGTATTAATTAATATTACAGGTGGTAATGACATTACATTAATGGAAATTGATGAAGCCGCAAATATTATCAAAGAAGAAGTTGATGACGATGCAAATATTATTTTCGGTTCAAGTTATGATAACTCACTGGAAGGTAAAATTAGGGTATCAATTGTTGTTACCGGTATTGAAAATAAATTTGTAAATCCGCAAATTAAGAAAAAAGATGTTTCTTCCTACATTAATGACAGTTATGAGCCTGCAACAGAAAATGAGGCACTAATAAATGACGAGCATTCGGATATTGAAGCAAATTTGGAACGCTTTTCCGCAACTAAAAATGTTGAAGAAGTTTATCAGGCAACCTATTTTGAAGATTTAAATGGTGTAAATGATGAAATTGTGCAACAAGAAACACCTTTGTTTGAATCTGAATTTGAGGTAAATGAAGAAAATAATGAAGTGGTTGAAGAAGTTTCTCAAACAACCGATTTTGAAGATTTTGATATGGTTGAAAAATCTGATGTAATACCCGAAGTTCCGCAAGCAACTGCACTATTTAATGCAATTATGAACAAACAGACTGCATCAGAAATACAAGAAGAGATAAATAATGAATCTGATTTAAATAGTTTTTTACTTGAAGAAAATGATATTTTTACTTCTAAAACAACCATAAATACTATTGAAGAAGAGCCTGTATTGTTTCCGGAAAATGAAAAAAATGGCTTTTTTTTGAAAGAAGAAGTAAAAGAAGAATCGGTTGTTGAGCCGGAAACTAAAAAACGTAATTTTATAGATAGAGTTTTAGGTATTTCTCGAGCTCGTCAGAATCGTAAAGAGCAATTTTCTCAACAAGAGCCTAAAACTCCTAAACTTATGGACGACCTGGAAGAAATTAAATTTGCAACAGATGATGATGTGGACAATTTGGATATTCCAGCATTTTTAAGAAAAAAATAAGATAATAAAAAACTCTCCGAAAGGAGAGTTTTTTATTAAGATGATTTTAGAAATTGTTTTTTTCAATATCTGTAAAATATGCAATGGTTTCTTCTGATAATTCTTTTGTGGCGTCTTTATCACATAATATAATACCGTGCGGATGCATCTGAAGGGCAGATATTGTCCAAACATGGCTGATGTTGCCTTCAATACCGTGTCTTAATGCAGTGGCCTTTTTTTCGCCATTGGCAATTATTAATACTTCGTCAGCATCCATAATGGTGGCAACACCAACGGTTAAAGCGGTTGTCGGAACTTTTGATATATCATTTTCAAAAAAACGAGAATTTGCTTTTATGGTACTTTCGGTTAGAGTTTTTACTCGTGTCCTTGATGATAATGATGAAAAAGGCTCGTTAAATGCAATATGTCCGTCGTTTCCTACGCCACCGATAAATAAGTGTATGCCACCAATGTTTTTAATGGCTTTTTCATAATTTTTACATTCTTTTTCATAATCTTTAGTCATACCGTTAAGCATATGAATGTTTTTAGGTTTTATATTTATATGTTTGAAAAAGTTTTCTTCCATAAAATATCTGTAACTTTGCGGATGTGTTGGTTCTAAACCGATATATTCATCCATATTAAAAGTAACTACATTTTCAAAAGAAATTTTACGTTCATTATACATATTAATCAGTTCGCGATACATACCTAAAGGTGTTGAACCAGTCGGAAGCCCCAAAACGAAAGGTTTATCTTCTGTGGGCTTAAATTTTTTAATGCGATATGCTACATAGTTGGCGGCCCATTTTGAAACGGTATCGTAGTCTGGTTTTATAATTACACGCATAGTTTTTTTCCTTTTTGATAGATGTTTCCTTTTATAATTGTATGTAAAATGTTCAAATTTTTATTGAAAATAACAAGATCGGCATCGTAGCCCGGAGTTATTAAACCTAAATGGTCTAAACGCAAAATTCGGGCAGGATTTGTAGATGCCATGTGAATTGCTTGCTCTATGGTAAAACCGTAAGATACAATATTTTTTACACTGTCAATCATGGTTAATGCTGAGCCGGCAATAACATTATCTGATTTGCGGTAAAAACATTTATCTAAATAAACTTCTTCATTATTAGCCATTAAAGTTTTTTTTCGTTGTTTTGTAGGTTTAAGAGCATCTGTTACCAATACAATTTTATCTAACGACTTACAGGTAACTAAAAATTTTACAATGTCTTCATTTATGTGTATGCCATCGGCAATAACCTCGCATGACAGTTCGGGATGAATAAAAACTGCACCGACTGCTCCAGGGTCACGATGATGCATACGACTCATGGCGTTGAATAAATGGGTTACATGAAAAATTCGTGCTTGCATGCCTTCGACCATTTGTGAATATGTCGCATTGGTGTGTCCTGCTTGTAATATAATGCCTTTTGAGACACAATAAAGTGCGAGTTCTCTCATATTTTTAAGTTCGGGAGCAACAGTCATATTTATTATATGTCCTTGTGATGCATTCCATAATTGTTCCATTAAATCGATGTCAACGGGGCTGATAGAATCAGGCGATTGAACACCTAATCTATCGGGGGAAATAAAGGGGCCTTCCAAATGAATACCTAAAATTTTTGCGCCTTTTTCTTTACCCATGGCATTAACAATGGCATTAATACCTTTTATCATATTTTCTTTTGGTGCCGAATATAATGTAGGTATAAAGCCTGTAACACCGTATTCAGTTAATAATTCGGACATTTTTAAGATAGATTCTTCTTTGTAATCATCTGTTCCGAAACCACCGAAACCATGAATGTGAGTATCTATAAAACCCGGAGCAATATATGCACCTTTGGCATCTATAAATATTGTATCCGGCTTAAATGTTTTTTTTACGAAACGCGCTTCATTAAAAACATCAATAATTTTATGCTTTTTAATTAAAACTGCACAATTTTTCATGGTAGAAAAACCATTTAGAACAGTTGCGTTATGGATACAAATTTCTGCTGCCATTGAAATTTTCCTTCTAATAATGCGGAGGTGGGGTCTCTTCTGATAAGGGTTTTACGGTATTATCTTTTATCATAGCTGCCAATAAACGATTTTCTTTTAGTAGTTTGTCAATTAAATTACCTTGCTTGATAACAACTTCATTTAATTCATCAATGTTTTTTTGTAAGTTGGCTATTGCTATTTCAATATCGATAAGACGTTCTTGCATATTTAAATGTCCTTATCAGTTTTAGGATAACCGACTACCTGATGATATGTTACGATTTCGTTATCTGAAAGATTTAGCGCTTGGTGAACTTTGTCGGCATCAAAATAGCCACGTATAACTGTTGCTAAACCTTTTTCGGCTGTATATAAATAAACGTTTTGATATGCAGAACCGCTATGTGCAAAAGCATAATTTTTACCACCGGCATAAATGATATGAACGGGAGCATCATTAACAAAATCTTGTTTTGCCAAATAGGGCATAATGTTGGCTTGAGAATATTGCTCTAGTTTGTTGTTTTTGCCATCGTAGAGCCAAATTTTGTTATCGTATACCACAAAAATTTTCAAATCTTGCTCGTTTTTTCCGGTAGGGATGGTACGTGTATTATGAGAATTTGTACCAAATGCTGCCCATAAAATGTTACTTAACACTTCTAACTCAATAGGTTTATTTGAAATTTCTCGGGTGGTTTTTCTTGCATCAATTAATTTTGTAAGCGGTGTATTAATTTCTGGCTCTGGTAAATTAATTTCTGATGCATTAGCAATGGTTGTGCATAAAATAGATGATGCTAAAACTGATAAATAAATGTTTTTTTTCATGATAATTCCTTTCAAAATTTATAGATTTATTATAAATATATTTTATTTCATCACAACTTTTTTATTATGCTGTTAACAAGAAACATCAAAGTTTCTTGTTTTATGGTGTTTTTTATTTTACAATGCAAAAGTTAATGTTTGAGGCGTTAAATTTATGCAGTTTAGTGATGAAGGTTATATAATTAAAATTTTAAAGCATGGTGAAAGTTCTGCCATAGTTACCGTTTTGTCATCGCAATATGGTAAAATTGCAGGTTTTATCAAAGGTGCGCTTAGTAAGAAAAAATTGGGGATTTATCAACCTGGTAACTTAATTTCATTTAATGCATATTCGCGTTTAGAAGAAAATATGCCTCAATTTTTGGGAGTTGAACTTGTAAAATCGTATGCCGTAAATTTTTTTAACAGTGAAAAAAAACTGGCAATTTTAAGTGCTTTTTGCGAACTGATGAATGTGTGTGTAGCCGAACATGAAAATTTGGAATTTTTAAATTTTTATATAAAAAATTTTTTTCAAGCGCAAACAGATAATGAGATGATTGTTAGATATTCTTTTTTAGAATATTATCTTTTAGAATTTTTGGGAATAGGACTTGATTTGTCAGAATGTGCAGCAACCGGAACAAAAGAAAATTTGGAATTTATATCGCCGAAAAGTTCTAAAGCCGTATCTTATGAAGCTGGGCTTCCGTATAAGGAAAAAATGTTTAAATTTCCTCATTATATTGTGGATAAAAATTATGATGCAAATGTTTCGGAAGTGGCAGATTTGCTTAAGATGACTGAATTTTTTTTGGTAAAAAATTTTTTTCAAATCCATAACTTGAAATTTTCAAATAATCGTGCTAATTTGCTTAATATTTTGAATTTACGGAAAGACTGAAAAATAAAATGGCTCAATCGGAAGAAAAAATTAAAGAAGTATATTTAAAAGAAGAATTAAGTAAGAGATATCTTTCTTATGCAATGTCAACCATTGTATCACGTTCTTTGCCTGATGTCAGAGATGGCCTAAAGCCCGTACACAGAAGGCTTTTATATGCAATGCGTCAACTTCATTTAGACCCTAAAAACGGTTATAAAAAGTGTGCGCGCGTGGTAGGTGATGTTATAGGTAAATATCATCCTCATGGTGATAGTGCGGTATATGGTGCTATGGTTCGTTTAGCACAAGATTTTTCGGTCAGATATCCGCTTGTTGACGGACAGGGCAACTTTGGTAATATTGATGGTGATGGTGCCGCTGCCATGCGTTATACCGAAGCACGCTTAACCGAGTTTGCCATGGCTCTTATGGAAGGCCTAAATGAAGATGCCGTTGATTTTATAGATACATACGATGGTGAAGAACAAGAGCCGGTAGTTATGCCATCTATGGTACCTAATTTACTGTGTAACGGTTCATCGGGTATTGCTGTCGGTATGGCAACAAATATTCCGCCACATAATTTGAGTGAAGTGTGTGATGCTCTTTTATATATGATTGAAAATCCCAACTGTGATAACGAATCTTTAGTTCGTAAAATTAAAGGACCTGACTTTCCAACCGGTGGTATAATTGTTGATAGTTTTTCTTCTATTGTTGATACCTATAAACAAGGTAAAGGAAGTTTTAGAATTAGGGCAAAATGGGAAAAAGAAGAACTTTCTCACGGACAATATCAAATTGTGGTAACTCAAATTCCGTATCAGGTTATTAAATCTAAATTAATTGAAAAAATTGCTCAACTATTAAATGAAAAGAAAGTTCCTCTTTTAGCCGATGTGCGAGATGAATCGGCTCAAGATGTGCGTATTGTGTTAGAACCGAAAAATCGTTCGGTTGATGCAACGCTTTTAATGGAACACTTGTTTAAACAAACAGAATTGGAAGCAAAATTTAATATGAATATGAATGTGCTCGACTCTGACGGTGTTCCGAGAGTTATGAGTATATATGAAGTTTTGCGCGAATTTTTAAATCATCGTCATATTGTGCTTAAAAGAAGAGCAGAATATCGTTTAAATAAAATTTTGGCACGCTTGGAAATTTTGTCAGGTTACTTAATTGCTTATTTAAATTTAGATGAAATTATACGTATCATAAGAGAAGAAGATGATGCAAAACTCGTGATGATGCAAAAGTTTAATTTAAGCGATAATCAGGCAGAAGCAATTTTAAATATGAAATTGAGAAGTTTGCGCAAGTTGGAAGAAACCGAAATAAGAGCAGAATTTGACGAATTAAGTTTGCTAAAAGCAAATCTTGAAACATTGCTTTCAGATGAAAGTAAACGTTGGGAGGCGTTAGCAGATGAAATTAAGAAAATTAAAGAAAAATTCGGTAAAAAAACTGCTTTGGGTCGCAGAAGAACAGAGTTTGCCGAAGCGCCGGCAGATGTTGAAATTACAATTGAAGCGCTGGTTGAAAAAGAGCCAATTACCGTAATATTATCACAAAAAGGGTGGATACGCGCTATTAAAGGTCATGCAAATTTATCGGAAGAGTTTAAGTTTAAAGATGATGACAGTTTGCGTATGGCAATACATGCACAAACAACCGATAAAATTATTTTGCTTGATACATCGGGCAAATTTTTCACTTTGCAAGCAAATGATATTCCCAGTGGCAGAGGATTTGGCCAGCCATTACGTTTAATGGTAGATTTAAGCAATAATGACAATGTTTGCTCTATGTTTGTCTTTAAGGCCGGAGAAAAGTATGTTATTGCATCAAATACGGGACATGGTTTTGTGGTTGATGAAAATCATATTATAGCACAAACCAGAAACGGACGTAAAATTATGAATTTGCTTAAAGGTGAGTATACTGCGTTTTGTAAACCTATTGTTGGTGATATGGTGGCAGTTGTCGGACAAAACAGAAAACTTTTAGTGTTTAAGGTGGAAGAAATTCCGACAATGGCAAGAGGACGTGGTGTTTGTTTGCAAAAATATAAAGATTGTGAAATGACGGATATTCAAATTTTTAATTCTGAAGATGGTTTTGAATATAATCGTTCAGGCGGTGTGGCTAAAGAAAAAGAACTTATAGCATGGCTAGGACACAGAGCGCAAGTTGGAAAAATTGTTCCGTTCGGGTTTCCGAAAACAAATACTTTTTTTAAGGAATAGATAAAAAATATCCCCATTGTAATAAATTGGGGATATTTTTTAACAATTTTTCAATGCTTAAATTAAAAAAGTATATTTCACTGCTTTGTTCTTTAGCAGTATTTGTGATATTAGCACAAACATCTTAATGTATTTATTTAGCGATAGAAATATTTAATAAGGAGCGTCTTATACCTCCTCCTACGTTTGATAAGAATACCAAATAATTTCTAAATATATCTTTTACAGCACCAATTTTTTGAATCATTTCTTTAGGCAGTTCATCCATTTTTATGTAATACTGCAATATAAAAGTCTGATTGTCTTTATGTAATTTTGTGGTGTAAAAGGTTTAATTATGCTTTGAATATAATGTTTTAATATTATATTCTTTAAAAAGAACAAAATAGGAACAAAAATAATGAAGGAACGAACAATAGCTCTTATAGATTGTGATTGTTTTTATGTATCTTGCGAAAGGAAAGATAATCCCAAATTACAAGATAAACCGGTGTGTGTGATGACATCGGTCTCCGATAAGGGTATTGTCGTTTCGCGTTCTAAAGAAGCAAAAAATATTGGCGTTAAAATGGGGGCGCCATATTTTCAAATAAAAAATTTATACCAAGACATGATATATTTGCCGACACGGATGCATAGGTATGCCGAAATATCTGACATGGTTATGGATGTTATTAAACAGTTTAGTC
>JAZRHJ010000163.1:0-7434 GCA_045644695.1 Alphaproteobacteria bacterium
GGTGAATGAGAAAATTACGATAAATATGTTGAACATACCTTTTTGCGCATAAACCGTACAAATTCTTACTACATTTTTAGAATCTTCAATTGAAGCAGCTGTTTTACCGTCAAGTTTGATGTGCTTTTTAATGTAGTTTACAGCTTTATAAGCACCTGCCGAAACCGCTTGCATAGATGCTCCGGAAAACCAGTATATTACGGCACCACCCAAAATTAATCCAAACAATACATTCGGATCAAGTAAGTTTAACGATAAATTCAAAAGTAAAATGATTGAGAAAATCATTGTTGTGGCACCAATAACTGCTGTTCCTATTAATACGGGTTTTGCAGTTGCCTTAAAGGTGTTACCTGCCGAATCGTTTTCTTCCAATAGATGTTTACCAATTTCAAAATTTGGTTTAAAGCCATAATCTGTTTCAATTTCTTTTTTGATACCTTTAATTTGTTCAATTTGAGAAAGTTCAAAAACAGATTGTGCATTATCGGTTACCGGTCCGTAAGAATCGACCGCAATGGTAACAGGTCCCATGCCAAGCATACCAAATGCAACCAAACCAAATGCAAATACTGTCGGATACACCATATAGGCATCAAGGCCGGTACGAGCGGTAAAATATGCAATAGCCATTAAACCGACCATAACCAAACCTTGCCAGAAAGCAGAGAAGTTACCGGAAACAATACCCGATATAATGTTTAATGATGCCCCTGCTTCACGACTTGCGTTTACAACTTCTTCAACGTGTTTAGATTTTGATGAAGTAAATATTTTTGTAAACTCTGGTATTAAAGCGGCAGATAATGTTCCGCAACTGATAATGGTTGATAATTTCCACCATAAATCAGGTCCGAATACGTTGCTATCAATCATAACGTAAGAAACACCAAAGGTTACTAAAATAGAAATAATTGAAGTGAGCCATACCAAAGAAGTTAAAGGCGTCTCAAAGTTAAATTTATCTTTGTTACCAAACAAAGATTTGCACACAACGTTGTTTAATGAATATGACAATATGGAGGTTAATATCATTAAAACACGCATTGCAAATACCCATGTAATAAGACGAGCTTGAATGTTAATTCCGTTAGGTAATAATGCTAATTCTCCGTCGGAAGTATACATCATACCTGCACCTAATACGATAAAACTGATAAGTGCTACACCTGTTACACCGTATGTTTCAAAACCATCTGCGGTAGGGCCAACCGAATCGCCGGCGTTGTCGCCTGTACAATCGGCAATTACGCCCGGATTTCTAGCATCGTCTTCATCAATTTTGAAGATTATTTTCATCAAGTCTGCACCAATGTCTGCGATTTTGGTAAAAATACCGCCACAAATACGAAGTGCCGAAGCGCCTAGAGACTCACCTATGGCAAAACCGATAAAACATGCACCGGCATTATCACGTGGAACAAATAACAAAATGAAGATCATCATTATTAATTCAACGCAAATAAGCAATACACCGATAGACATACCGGAGTGTAACGGTAAGTTCATAACGGGATATGCCTTACCTTTTAATGAGGCGAAAGATGTTCTGGCATTTGCATAAGTATTGATACGCATACCAAACCAAGCAACCGAAAATGAACCCATAATTCCTAAAACTGACCATAATAAAATGTTTAGTACTTTTAAGATGGGTGTTTGGTTTAAATAGAAGAAATAGTAAAAAATGCATGCAGCAATAAAACATTCTAAAATAAATAAAAGTTTTGCCTGCTGTTTCATATATGTTTTACAGGTTTCATAAATTGTTTCCGCTACGTTTAACATAGATTTATGTGTAGGCATTTTTTTAATGCTTATAAATTCGTATAAGCCAAAAAGCATACCTAACAGGCATACAATCATACCGATAAATAAAATTTGTGAACCGGTAATATATGTGCCGAAAATATTAAATACAACATCTAAAGATGGGATGTTTAAGTCTATTTCAGATGCGTGTGCATCTTGAATTAGCAACATTGAAAACAGAGTCCAAAAAGTTACTTTACATAGTTTTTTAAATTTCAACATAATATATCCTTTATCAAAATTTGTTATGCCATATGCGAATAAAAAAATTGCATACGAACCTTATAAGAATATATTATACTTTAATTTATAAAGAATGAGTTAAGTTTTATATTATATTTTAATTGTGCATTAAATTGCCGGATCAACGTTTACTTTTTCCATTTGGGAATAAATTTTTCCGTCTACATCTTTTATTGTTGTATCTGCTCCGTTCTCAATTAAAAGATTAACGGCTTCATCATTTGAACTTGCATAAGCATAAAACAGTGCCGTTTTGCCGGTAGCATCAGTTGCGTTTAAATCTGCTCCTGCCTCAATAAACATTTTTACAATGTCTAAATTCCACACATTTGTAACGGCATTCATTAATGGAGTACCTAAAGAACTGACCAAATTTACATCGGCTCCGCTATCAATGAGAAGTTGTGCCATTTCTATGGCTTCAGTCATTTCTAAAAATACATACTTTTTTAATTCTTCCATATTTTTTACTTGTTGTACCTCAGGTTTAAATGATTTCATCATCATTATTTGAAGTTGCAATTCGTTAGCCCTTGAAGTTGCTATATTAAGTGGAATAACGCCGTTTTTTGCCGGTTTATTAACATCCGCCCCATATTCAATAAGTTTTTTTGCTATTTCTAAATCAGGGTTGCGCGCCAATGCATAATATAAAGGCGGATTTCCGTGTTTGTCAGTTTGGTTAACATTAAAACCGTTTTCTTTCATACTTTCAAGAGTAGGTAAATCTATCTTTGCCATTAAATCTTCTAAGTAATTATTATCAAAATCAGTGGTGATTTGTGCGGTTGTATCTACTTTTGCTGCGGGCTCGCTCTCAATGATTTCTTCTTTAGCCTCATTCGATGTGTTTTCTTCTACTACGGTCTCGCTTTCGATGGCTTCTTCTTTAGCCTCATCTGTCGTGTTTTCTTCTGCTATGGGGGCGCTCTCGGCGGCTTCTTCTTTAGCCTCATCTGTCGCGTTTTCTTCTACTACGGTCTCGCTTTCGATGGCTTCTTCTTTAGCCTCATCTGTCGTATCTTTTTGTATTGTTTCATCAACGATTATTTCTTTTTGCATATTCTCATTTTCTTGCGCATTTGCAATAAAAGGTGTTACCAAAATATATAAAAATAAAATAACTCTTTTCATAATTGCTTCCTCCAAATAGTTTATTTTAGAATATACAAAATTAGTTTCATTTCAAGTGATAAAAAATTTATTGACAATTATAAAAGTTGATAATGTCAATATTGTCGGTTTGCATTATAAATATTTAATAATCGGCTTTTTTATTTAATGTATATTTTTTTGTTGTGCATAACTTTGTTAACAAAATATTAATGTAATTGCGAATCAGCAAAAGTTAACTAATAGTTAATGTATATTTTAACAAAGGATTTATGATATGAATTTTGATAATGAATACGTAACCTCTCAAACAGATGATATTGTTATTTCTGCTTGTCAGGCATATTTGGAAGATGAAGAGGATAATGCTTGCTCATATTATTTGCGTATTGAAAATAATTCAGATGAAAAAATTCAGATATTGAGCAAAGAGTTTAATATTACCGACGATAAAGGTAATTCATATTTAGAAAACGGATTAGGTTTTAACGGAGAAATACCGGAACTTGAACCTGGTGAATATTTCGAATTTTCAGATAGTGCACCTTTAAATTCTTCTTTTGCGGTTTTGTATGGCAGTTGCCGAATTGTTAAAGAAAAATATAACCAAGTGCAAGATATAAAGATTCCGGCAGTAAATTTCGTCGGAAATGCTTATCAAAATTTAGCGATAAATTAGAAAAAAAACTCCGTAAAAACGGAGTTTTTTTTATAGAACAGGTTAATAACTATTTTTTCTTAAAAATTTTTGTTATTAACACCAGTAAAAGGACGGATACAGCATTAATCAATATCAGTCCGGCTAAGCCCAACAAGCAGGTCATGATGCCAAAAGTGTTAATGCAAAGAACTGTGTTAGCAGCCAAACCCAATAAATATGTAATAGCAAAGAACCCATATACAAGCACAGTTGCGTATATAGATGTTCTTAAGTTTTCATCAAATGGGTGTTTTTCATTTGCTTCAGCAAACGGAATCATATATGCGGCAATAACAATAGCGATGCCAATATATTCACCTGCCTGGTTCAAATAGGTAAGCAAAAAATAGTTACCTGGTACAATTAATATGGCTAAACAAGCCACATAAATGAGAATGCGTAATCCTCGCAATAATATTTCTTTCATAGTGATAATAATTTGGTTAACTTTGCTTAGTCTATTATTTAAAAATATTTTTGTCAATATAATTAAGTAAAAAAAAGACGCTGTTAAAGCGCCTTTTTTAATTTATTTAACCTTTTCCACTTGAGAAAATTCAAGTTCAACCGGAGTATACCGTCCAAATATGGAAACGGAAACTTTCAAACGAGATTTTTCTGTATCGACCTCTTCAACCACACCGACAAATGAAGCAAAAGGTCCGTCAATTACTCTGATTTGTTCACCAACCTCAAAATCAACAATGGTTTGTGGACGCTCAACACCTTCTTCCATTTGCTTTATAATGCGTTCTGCCTCAGCATCACTAATTGGTTGCGGTTTGTTACGACTGCCCAAAAAACCGCTACCTCGCGGAGTGTTTTTTACGACATGCCAACACTCATCGGACATTTCCATTTTAACTAATATATATCCTGGAAAAAACTTGCGTTCGCTGTTTACTTTTGCGCCTTTTTTTATTTCAACAACTTCTTCTGTAGGAACTAAAACTTCTAAAATTTTATCTTCCATTTTCTTCAAAATTGCTTGTTCTCTTAAAGATTCGGCAACTTTTTTTTCTGATCCGGAATAAACATTCACAACATACCAACGTGCAGCCATTTTATTTATGCTCCCAAACCCAAGACTAATTTAACGGCCCATGCTAAAACCACATCGGTTAAGAAAAAGAAAGAAGCAGCAATAGCAACGATAACAATAACCATTGTGGATGCTTGAGATACTTCTTTTCTGGTTGGCCAGGTAACTTTTTTAACTTCTTGTTTTACCTGTCTGAAAAATTGAATAGGACTAATTTTCACCTTGGATCCTCATTAATAAAAAATTGAACTGTATGATTTGATAAAAATGGCAGGGGCAGCAGGATTTGAACCCACGACACTCGGTTTTGGAGACCGATGTTCTACCACTGAACTATACCCCTATTACTTTTAAATAATTATCAAACCGATTTTAGGTATTGATACACACTTTAGTTTAATAAATCAAGACTTTTTTACTTTATTTTAGCACATTTTTTTATTTAAATATATTTCCATGCTATTGCACAGGTGTCAGAATAGCCACAATTGCACAATTCATGTGCTTTAGATATGTTAATTTTTGGCATATCAATAGCATTAAATGTTTTATTCTGTGTTGCAAATTGTGCTTCTGTTAAATTACTGGTTTCAATGGTTAAATCGCCATCACCTTTAATAGTTATGCCGATAAAGCCTGTTTGTATATCAGAACCCCATGTATCTGATATTAGTGAAATGCACATGGGTGCGCTTAAACCGTTAAATATAACTATAAATGCACCGTGTTCATTAAGAGCTGATTTGGCCGACTTAATATAAATAGAACCGTTAGAACGATTTACCAAAGTGCCGTTTGCACCAATCATATGTCCGGGGATAATACCTGTTTTAATTAACGAAAAAGTGTCTAAGTCTTTGTAGTTTTCTTGTGTAAAAAACAATGTTCTGGTGTTTGCCACTAAATGTGAAATGTCATCTTTTAGTTTATTTATTCTTAATTGATGGCTTGCCTTTATGTATCCTGCAATACCGCCCACTGATAAAATTCCGACAATAAATAAAACACCAAGCATTTCTACCATGCTTTTGCCGAGTTGCTGTTTGTTAAATAATTTATGTTTTATCATAACTGCAAAATACCTTTTAAACAGATTGTACGTAACCTTACATGGTTTATTTTAAAATAGCAAGTATGTATTTAGTGATATATAAAAAAACACTCGAGATGAGTGTTTTTTTAATTTAAGAATTTTCTATGCGGGAGCGTTTACGCAAAATCGGGTCTAAAATTTTCTTTCTTAATCTTAACGATTTGGGCGTAACTTCCAGCAGTTCGTCGGCCTGAATATAAGATAACGCTTGCTCTAAACTCATTTTTCTTGGCGGAATTAAGTCTATTGCTTCATCTTTACCGGCTGCCCTTATATTTGTTAATTGTTTTGCTTTTGTAGGGTTTACTTCTAAATCGTTATATTTTGTGTGTTCTCCGATAATCATTCCCACATAAACAGGTGAGTTATGTTCAACAAACATAGGCCCTCTGTCTTGAAGTTTCCATAATGCATAGGCAACGGCAGTGCCACTTTCGCTTGAAATAAGAGCACCCGTTCTTCTGCCTTCAATTTCACCTTTATATGGTTCATAAGCATAAAATATGCGGTTCATAACACCTGTACCTCTTGTGTCGGTTAAAAATTCCGAATGATAGCCGATTAAACCTCGTGACGGAGCATGAAAAATTAATCTGACTTTGTTTCCAAGTTGTGATGGTATCATTTCGGTCATTTCGGCTCTGCGTTGACCTAATTTTTCAACAACAGCACCGGAAAATTCTTCATCAACATCGATAACAACTTCTTCAATAGGTTCTAATAAATTGCCGTTTTCATCTTTTTTCATTAAGACACGCGGACGAGAAATTGACATTTCAAAACCTTCGCGTCGCATTGTTTCAATTAAAACACCAAGTTGCAACTCACCGCGTCCGGCAACCTCAAACGAATCGGTTGTTTCGGTGCGACTTATTTTTAAAGCAATGTTTCCTTCTGCTTCTTTTTCAAGCGTGTCCCAAATCATGCGAGAGGTTACTTTATCACCTTCGCGTCCGGCAAGTGGCGAATCGTTAACGGAAAAGGTCATTGCCAACGTTGGAGGGTCAATCGGCTGTGCTTTTATGGCTTTGCTTACTTCGTAAGCGCAAATTGTATCGGCAACCGTTCCTTTAACAATGCCTGCAACGGCTACAATGTCGCCGGCTACGGCTTCGGTTAAAGCAACCCTTTCCAGTCCGCGATATGCTAATATTTTTGTAATGCGGGTTTTTTCTACTTCGCCTTTATCATTAATTACTTTTACGGCATCATTTAATTTTAAACTTCCCGATTGAATCTTTCCGCTTAAAATACGGCCTAAAAACTTATCTGCTTCCAATGTGGTAACAAGCATGGAAAATGGATTTTCTGGTTCACACTTGGGTTTGCTTACATACGATAAGATAAGTTCGAATAAGGGTTTTAAATCTTTTCTTTCATCATTTAGGTCTTTAACGGCCCAACCGTTTCTGCCCGATGCATACAAAACCG
>JAZRHJ010000164.1:0-2465 GCA_045644695.1 Alphaproteobacteria bacterium
TGTTTAAATATCATTTGAATGGTTGTCACTGTTGGCAGTTCTGATTTCATATCAGAGCTGCTTTGATTTTATTGCGAATATTAATTTATGATTGGCAGCAAAATGATTATTGTGTTAGTATACATTTGTATTTGAGCAATTTTAATGGTAGATTGTATATAAAGTTTAGAAAAATAGATGATGGTTGTGATAACATTGCTTCTAGGAATAAGATAGCAATATAATAGTTTTAATTATTGTAATTTAAACTATTAATAACATAAAATATGTGTATGTTTTTTTGTTGTTATGCTATAAAGAATATAAAATATGTATTGACTCTTAAATAAAAAACTAGTATAAGCTAGGCAAACTTTAACAAAATTAACATTAAAAAGTTTGTTTTATATATACACTCCAAGGAGTGCCGCCAGTCAGCGAGGGTTCGCACACTGGCGTGCAATAGTATATATAACAGGGCTTTAAAAGGAAAAAGTATGTTTGAAACATTGACCGATAAATTAGGATCTGTTTTCTCAAAAATTACCTCACGAGGTGTTTTAAATGAAAACGATATAGACCAAGCGATGAGAGAAATCCGCATTGCTTTATTAGAGGCAGATGTTTCATTACCGGTTGTTAAAGAATTTATTGCAAAAGTTAAAAATCAGGCACTTGGCGAAAAAGTTGTTAAATCAGTTCAGCCCGGACAAATGGTTGTTAAAATTGTTCATGATGAGTTGGTTAAACTTTTGGGAGATGATGCTTGTTCATTAAACTTAAATGCGGTTCCTCCGGTTGTGATATTGATGGTAGGCTTGCAAGGTTCGGGTAAAACTACAACTTCAGCAAAAATTGCCGGTAAATTAAAGAAAAACAAAAAAGTGTTGATGGCTTCATTAGACGTATATCGTCCGGCAGCCCAAGAGCAACTTGAACAGTTAGGTAAACAAATTGGTGTTGCCACATTGCCGATTATTAAGGGAGAAAAACCGCAAGAAATTACAAAACGAGCATTAAAAGATGCCAAAAACGGCGTTTATGATGTTTTAATTTTAGATACTGCCGGTCGCTTACACATTGATAAAGAGTTGATGGAAGAGGTTAAAGAAATTAAGCAAATTTCTAATCCGACAGAAATTTTGTTGGTTGCCGATGCTCTTATAGGACAAGATGCATGTAATGTAGCAAAAGAGTTTAATGAGCAAATAGGAATTACTGGTTTGGTACTTACCAGAATTGACGGTTCGTCAAGAGCAGGTGCCGCACTTTCGATGAAAATGGTTTCAGGCGTTCCTGTAAAGTTTATGGGAACGGGTGAAAAACTTGATGAGATAGAAGAGTTTTATGCCGACAGAATTGCCGGTCGCATATTAGGGCAAGGCGATATCGTAACATTGGTTGAAAAAGCGATAGAAAAAGTTGATCGTGAAGAAACCGAAAAAATGGCGGCAAAAATGATGAAAGGTCATTTTGATCTTAATGATATGCTAAGTCAGTTAAGGCAGATGCAAAAATTGGGAAGTATGGGAAGCATAATTTCAATGATTCCCGGTCTTTCTAAATTTAAAAATCAGATTGAACAAGCCGGTATTGGTGATAATCTGATTAAGAAACAGGAAGCGATAATTCTTTCAATGACTAAAAAAGAAAGAGCAAATCCTGATATCATCAAAGCCTCACGCAAAAAAAGAATTGCGTTAGGCTCCGGTGTAGAAGTTCATGAGGTAAACAAACTGCTTAAATCATATGAGCAAATGTCTACCATGATGAAACAAATGGGTAAGTTCGGCGGGATGTCAGGACTTGCGCAAATGATGAAAAGAAATCCGATAAACAATATGTTTGGCGGGATAAACAAAAAGTTTTAATCTTTTGCCATAAGGGTTAAAATTTTAAAGTGTATTAACTTAATAAGAAAGGAAAAAATAAAATGGCAGTTCGTATCAGACTTTCAAGAGGTGGTTCTAAAAAACGCCCTTTCTATCGTATTGTTGCTGCTGATCAACGTGCACCTCGCGATGGTAGATTTATTGAAAAATTGGGAACATACAATCCGTTGTTACCTAAAGACCACGCAGAACGTTTAGTTGTTGATCAAGAAAAAGTAACGGCATGGATTAAAAAAGGTGCTCAACCTACTGAAAGACTTCAAAAATTGTTTGCAGGTCTTGGCCTTTGCGAAGCACCCGTAATTCGTGAACAAACAAAAAAATCTGCACCTCGCGCTAAAACCGTTGAGAGAATGAAAGAAAAAGAAGAAAAAGCAAGAGCCGCTGCTGAAGCCGCTGCTCAAGCATAATAATTTTTAATTTGTTATTTTTATAAAAAACTTTATAAGGCAAAAAAATGGAACGCATTTGTTTAGGAAAAATTACCGGTGTTCATGGTATTAAAGGCGAAGTAAAAATTAAAAGTTTTACTTCCGAAGATACCGATATTGAAAAATACGGTAAATTGGAAAACAAAGAGTCAACTATGTTTTT
>JAZRHJ010000165.1:0-1782 GCA_045644695.1 Alphaproteobacteria bacterium
TGAATATTCTTCAAAGCCTAGAGCATCAATCGGTTTTGGTTTTGAATGGTATTCACCTATGGGTAAAATTGATATAGACTTCGGTTTTCCGATATTAAAAGAAAAATATGATCAAAAAGAAGTATTCCGTCTTAACTTTGGCACAAGTTTATAATGAAAGGAGAATAAAATGGTTGATACAACATTTTTTAAAAATAAAGGTCCGTTCACATTAAAGCAAATAGCGGAAATTACCGGTGCCGAACTTACGCAAAATTGCAATGAAAATGATACAATTATAGATATTGCAACAATGGAAAATGCTGGCGATAATGAGATTTGTTTTTTTTATGATAGAAAAGCAAAAGAAAAAGCAACTAACATAAAAGCCAAAGCATGTATTACCACACCTGATTTACAAACGTGGATACCCTATAATGTCAGCCTTATGATTGTAGCCGATCCTAAACTTGCATTTTTAAAATTGAATCAGGCAATGTATGAAGAAGTTATGCATCAGGCAGAAATTGCTCCCTCTGCAATAATTTCCAAAACAGCAACAATCGGACAAAATTGCTATATAGGTCCTAATGTCGTAATTGAAGATAATGTAGTTATCGGTGACAATTGTTATTTAGAGGCAGGTTGCTATATCGGTAGCGGATGTAAACTTGGCCATAATAACAGAATAGGCGTTGGTGCATATATCACTTATACAATTATGGGAAATGGTTGTTACATATATGCCGGTGCAAAATTAGGAGCCGATGGTTTTGGGTTTAATACCATAAGCGGTAATCATGTTCGAATTCCTCAATTAGGCAGAGTTATAATTGGTAACGATGTTGAAATAGGAGCAAATACGTGTGTCGATAGAGGTGCATTAGATGATACAATTATCGGTGATGGGTGCCGAGTAGATAATTTGGTTCAGATTGCTCATAATGATAAAATGGGTAGAGGCTGTATTATTGTTGCCCAAACAGGAATAGCCGGCAGTTGCACATTTGGCGATTATGTCGTTTGTGGCGGACAAACAGGGTTTGCCGACCATTTGACCATTGGAAGTGGTGCTCAAGTAGGCGCTCAATCGGGCATTATGCGTGATATTGAACCGGGAACGGTTGTTATGGGCACTCCGGCCGTTCCGTTTAAAGACTTTATGCGTCAAGTATCGTTTTTACAAAGAAACAGTAAAAAATAAATTTAAGAAAAGGAAAGAAAATGTCAGAAATAAAAGTATATCAGATTGAAGAAATTTTAAAATTGTTACCGCATCGTTATCCGTTTTTGCTTCTTGACAGATTGGAAGTTGAAATTGCTGGTGAAAAAGGTATAGGAACTAAAAATGTAACAATGAATGAAGAGTTTTTTCAAGGGCACTTTCCAAATAATCCGGTAATGCCTGGAGTTCTACAAATAGAGGCAATGGCACAAACAGCAGGTGCAATTGTGGCAGCAAAAGATGATGATTATGCCAATAAAAAAATTGGTGTGTTGTTTATGTCGGTTGATGGTGTAAAATTCAGAAAACCTGTAAAGCCCGGAGATCAACTTCGTATGCATGTCGAAAAAGTTAAAGAACGTCGCAATATATATGTGTTTAAAGGACAGTGTATGGTAGACGGACAAGTTGTTTCAGAAGCCGAATTTTCTGCGATGATAATTAATCAGTAAGAAAAAATATTTGAATAATCATTTAATATGATGGAACTAAAAAATCTCGAAAATTATTTTAATAATTTTCGAGATTTTACCTATGTTTTAATGATATTAAAATTTGCAATATAGTGTACTAAAAAC
>JAZRHJ010000166.1:0-14818 GCA_045644695.1 Alphaproteobacteria bacterium
TAATAACCATCTTAACTTGTGCCGTTTTACACATTGACATAACATTTTTTGCACCAACGGAGAAGTTAAGCATAACCGGAACTCTCTCGTATGCGGATAAGCCGAAAAATGTGCAAACTGTAGCAATTGTATTAGGCAACATCAAACCGACATGTTCAAAATGAGTAGTTCTTTTTTTGAAAAACTTGCCTATAACAAACGATTTTATAATTAAATCTTTAAATGAGTTAGGTTTGCGATTTATATCTTCAATAACACGAGGACGCTTAAAGAAAAAGCCTTTTTTAGAATGTACTTTGGCAGTTTTCATTAATTGCGCAAATAATGAAATATTCGGTTTATAATTAATTTCAAATTGCATATCTCTTAATATTGTATAAACCTCATTGCTGATGTGGTCACGTTGACGACGCAATTCATCTTTTAACTTAAATGGTCTGGGTTTACCAACCGTAATGCGCATCTTCGGAAGAGGACGATGTGGTAACCTGCCTTTTGTTTTAGAAAAATAGCCATACTGCGGTCCGTCAATCCATACCGGTATAATCGGTGCTTTTGATTTATCGGCGACCAAACCAGGCGCTTCATATATTTTCATCAAACCACCGCTTTCGGTAATGCGTCCTTCTGCAAAAATAACCACCAAGCGACCGCTCTCAACTTTAGATATCAGTTCTTTAATATCGGAAGGTTCAATCGGGTTAAATAACATTGTATCTGCATATTTCATTAAATTTCTAATCCAACCGCGACGATACAAATGCCCATTTAGTGCAAAAACCGGATTTCCGGGCAAAAACGCATACAAAAGCAACGGATCAAGATACGACACATGGTTTGAAACATAAACACCTTTTTTGGGGAGTTTATCCAAATCAAAACGAACTTTACATCTACTTTTGAAAAAAGTAAAAAACACTCTTAGACAGAATTTAACAAATTTATTCAAAGCTTTTCTCCATCTGTTATAACATATATTGTGTTGTATACAAAAAACTTGTTTTTGTAAAGACAAAAAAATGTCTAGTGCATATCTTGAAAAAAACACTCTTATAACATATTGTTTTTATTGAATTTTTAAAATTTTATCAACGTGCATTATCTTTAATGCTTGCATTTTATTTTTTTATTGTCTATAACGCCCGAGTAACATATTATGTACATTTATTTCAAATATGCCGAAAATATACAAAACTATAATAAATAATAAATAAGGTATTGATGCATATTAAGTTACTTTGGATTAACAGAAAAAGTGAATGAATAATATGAATAAAATTTTAACTTTAACAGCATTGGGAACTATTTTATTAGCTACTTCCAATGTTCAGGCAGCGGGTTTCCACCTTCGTGAACAATCTGCAGCCGCTCAAGGTAACGCTTTTGCAGGTGCAACAGCAGGTGCCGAAAACAATTCTTATGCTTATTTTAATGCAGCTGGTTTAACCAGACAAAAAGGAACTCAATTTAACATAGGCGGAACATATATTGCTCCTAAAGCAAGAGCCGAAAACGTTAAATACATTGATAGCAACGGCGAAACACAAAGAGGTTCGGATATTAACAATATCGTTCACGCTGCAGTTGCTCCTAATATGAGTATTTCTCACCAAGTTGATGATAAAACATTTTTAGGCGTTTCAATGAACGTTCCTTACGGTATGGTAACAAAATATGATAGAGATTGGGCAGGTTCTGACCATGGTATCACATCTAAAGTTACATCCGTTACAGTTACTCCGATGGTTGCTTACAAAGCTACCGATAAATTATCTTTGGGTGCAGGTGCTCAATTGCAATATATGAAAGCAAAATTAACTAACACTGCATCTGCATATGGTGTTGACCATGTACGTCTTCAAGGCGATACATTTGATATCGGTTACCAATTAGGTGCTTTGTATGAATTTAATGATGACACACGTATCGGTTTAGGATACAGAAGCGAAGTTAAGCACAAACTTAAAGGAGAAACAGAAGCTTCTCCTTCTGCCGCCGGTGGTATGACAGGCGCTATGGTTAATGCTTTGCTTAACCAAGATATTAGCGCACGTTTAACAACCCCTGCTATGGCTTCTATCGGTGTTTTCCACCAACTGAACGAAAAATGGGCTGTTATGGCAGAATATCAACGTGTGTTCTGGAGTTCTTTTGACTATTTGACAATTATGGGCGAAGATACAAAATCTCAAGTGTCTAAAGTTAAAGAAAAATGGCGTGATACGAACTTCTTTGCTGTTGGCGCAAGTTATCAAATCGACAACCAATGGAAATGGCGTTTAGGTTTGGCTTATGACCAATCTGCCGTTCGTATGAAACACAGAACTCCACGTATTCCCGACTCTGATCGTTTGTGGTATTCAACAGGTTTGAACTACCAATATAACGATAAGTTGAGTTTTGATTTGGCGTATACATATATTTATGCTCACAAAGCTCATATGCACACAAAAAACATTACTCCAAATGATGTAAACAAAGCATCTGTAGATTTTACAAACTCTGTTCAATTGTTTGGGTTCTCACTTAATTATAAATTTTAATTTAAGTGCATAGATGCAAAAAAACTCCGGTTTTTACCGGAGTTTTTTGTTCAGAATAACGGCGCTTTTATAAGCGCCGTTATTAAAGAAAAGACTTCTCTAACGAAGCGACAATACCGTTACTCCGTTATAGTTGATTGTGAGCGTACCGTCATTTGAGACGAAGAAACTATAACCATCAACTACTGTTGATAAATTACCATCTCTCCAGCCCCACATACGCAAAGTTGTGTGACGAATGTTACGCTTACATACATCACCTTGATAGTATGCAATGCGATCTGTCAAATCCTTTGCGATTGCAGGCATCCAATTTCCGTTGAGATAAAAACCGCTATTGTACTCTGACGAATAATCGCCAGTCACAAAGTTACCGGCCAAAATTGTCTCAACAGACGGAATATCGGTATCCATGTCAAATGTTATTGCAACAGCGCCATTTTCGGTTCTGATACAAAGACACTTTAAGGCATAATCACCTCTGACATCATCAGCAGGAACTGCTGAAATACCGGCGCCGACTATTTTGCCCCAAGAATCAGGTGTGATTTTTGGTTCCTCTTTAGCAATGCAGATATTTACCTCTGCCTTACCATTACCGGTGTATGAGTCTGTTGTTACATCATATACGTAAGATACGTTGTTTACATAAGGATAAACCTCGTATGTCTTGCCGTTATATGTTGTCTCTCCAGACTTATTACCTACACTACTGCTACCCTCGCTGATTGACCAACTTCCATAATCGAACTCTACCTCATAGTACTCGTTCTTATAAACAGCCTTCTGACTGTTATACGCATACTTATTGGTAAATGATTTATGACCGTTGTCAGCAGTTGATGAATAACTGTTTGTCTTGGTGTAGACTGTCCAGTTTCCGTCCTTTGCCGATGTTTCACTAACTTCTACATCACCATTTGATGTTGTAGTATAGCCAGTGTTTTCGGTGTAAACCGTCTGGTCAGTAGGGTTTGTAAAGCCAAAGTACAAATCCAGAGAAATTGTCTTGGCGTTCTTCTCACCTGACAAACTCCAGAGTTCATACTCTGTAAAACTAACCTTCTCAACACCGTTTGAGACTATTTCTCTTTTTACATCCCTTACTGATTTCTTGATGAACTCATCAGAAACACTGGGGGTCATGTGCTTACATACCCTCATGTAAGGTACTGCGACAAGATAAGTCTCGCTCTGCGATGTTGTTCTGGTTGCAGTGCGCTCCTGACGTTTTACATCAATATTGAAGTATAATGTTACATCATACACGGTAGAATCCTGATTTGTCTTTTTCTCATTGATACTTGCATCATACTTACTGTATCGCACGTTATCAATTGAAGAATATACAAACTCATCTTCTCCATATGACACTTTCTCATACTCCGTTGAAGTTACCACCCTTTCGTTCTCATTGAACCTAAAGTGATAGTTCATTGTACGATTTGTTGTTGTAAATCCGTCCTCTTCCGTTGCATTGACCTTATTTCCGTCTTTTGAAGATGAAGCCAACGCCACCTCACCTAATTGTAATTCGCTTCCTACATATACAACTTCGGGAACATCAAAAAGTGCTTCAAGATTCAAATCTCTTGAAAAGCCCTCTCTTGACATTTCTTCCTCATCGTTTTTGTAGGTTACCCACTCGCCGTTTACTTTCTGCTCAACCGTATACAAACGCTTGCTGGCAGTATCAAACTCGCCAACATAATCAACGTTTTCCATTATGGTTGTAAAAGTATCCGGCTTTTCAGGAACATATATTCTGTGATATGAAACTCTAACATTATGCGTTTGAATTTCTCCACTAGAGTTTCCCATTGTGAGTTCAATAGCAAACAACAACTCTACATCATAAACAATGATATCATCACTTGATATATCCCCATTTAATTTTGCCTTGCTCTCAATAAAGCGGACATTCTTAATCTTGGTATAATCAAATGTGGTATCCTCGTTAGATAGACTTTGATACATTGTAGCCACATCAACAACCTCACCTTCATTGAAATTAAATTCATAATTTCTGCTGTGCGTTGTTATGGTAAACTCATCAATTACATTATGTTCAACAACTTCATCGTTTGAATTTGATGATTTTAACGCAACAATATTGAGTTTTTCCTCGCTGTCTACATATACATCCTCGGGCTGAGTGAACAAAGCATTAAGATTGAGGTCATATTTAAGAGCCTTTCGGCTGATTTCCTCATCTCTTAATCTGGTAACATAACTGCCTGTTACAAATTGCCTAACCGTATACAACTCATTTTCACGAGTTGCAAACTCTGCCATATAATCAATTTCTTCAATTGTTGTTATGGCATCTGCAGGCGCCTCTCGGTAGACTCTCTGTACAGGTACTCGTACCTCATACTTCTTATTCACTTCCTCCTTAGAACAAGCCACATCTACTAAAAAGTATAAGTCAATATCATATACGGTAGAATCCGCATTTGATATATCCTCATTTAATTTTGCATCAAATCTATGATACAAAACCTCGTTAATAGACGCATAGTCAAACTCGTGACTGCGGTAAGCCATTTTTTCGGAAATGGCCTTTACGGATACTATCTCACCCTCATTGAAGAAGAATTCATAATTTTTCTCCAAAGTAGTGCGAGTAAATGCTCCTTCATCGGCACTTGCATCGTCAACCTCGTAAGTATCAACAGAGGTTACTGCCACGTCAGAAAGATTTTCTTTCTTTCGCACATAAACCTGTTCTGGTTCGACAGTAAAGGTTGCTTCCAAGTTTAAGCTGTGCTCAAACTTGTTTTCTCTTAGTTTCTTATCGCCCTCATAAAGAACGATATTTCCTCTTACATACTGTTCAACAGTATACAAGCGGTTTACTATGGTATCAAGTTCGCAACCATAAGTCACGTCCTCATATACCAATTCCTGCTCGGAATTCATTGGTTCGTACTCAAAGCCAACAAAAGTTGACTCAGATGATTCTGTACAACCAATACAGAAAACCATCGCCACAATAGCAACGAGCATCAATTTTCTTAATTCTGCCATAATTTTTATTTTTTAAAGTTAATATTTGCAAAATATCGTTTTATGCTCACAACAAAAGGTTTGAAAAATCTTTTCAACTTCCCAATTATATACACATCTATGAACATAAAAACTTTTTTATCGTCTTTAATTTATCAAATTTCTCAATAAATTACAAGAAAAAAAATATTCTTTTTTGACAAAAAAATACACCCTTAAAATTTAAGGGTGTCAAACAAAAATACTAAATTCATTAATTGCAAACACGCTCTTTTGAATTTACTCTGACAGTGTATTCTAATTTTATTTTTTTATTTTGCGGAACAATAAGTTCCCATTCATACTGATTAATATTTTTGTTGTTTCCTTTGATATTTTCATTAATTATTTGAGAATCTTGATTTATATTTTGTAAAAACACTATTTTTACCTCAGTATTATCCCCATTTACTACTTCAACCTCGGCAATATAATCTTTTACCATATCGACATTACGGCATGATTTGGTCATATATTGAACTAAATCAGGATTATTACGATTCTCTTTCAACGTTTCAGAATTATCTGATACATCTTTCACATCAACAATTTTACCATTAACAAAAACATTAAACATCTCACCGAGTTGAAATTCAAGTTTTTCGCCTTTTGCAGTATTATCAATTCTTCTTTCTCCTATAAACTGCAAATTATTATTGCTGTCATTTTCATAAAAACGAACTGTACCCATCGGTAACGGAATATTTAACCCGCTATCTTCGTTATTGTTAATTATATAATAAATTTGCGGATGTTTTTTTTCAAATTCTGCTCTATAAGCGTTGTTAAAATATAATGGTGAACTGATTCTGCCTTCTTTCTGATATTTAACATTATTTTTTTCAAACAAATTCATCTGTTTGTTTTGGTTGTTTTTTATATCTGTTCTGTTAGGCAATGTATATAATTGATAAGCGCTTATTTGCTCAACTGTACTTCCTTTTGCCGGCATAGCATTAACAGCCATTGCATCTGCCATTGCAAAAGTCTCCATCTTCATTGCGCGTAAAGGCATCGCATTATATTCTTGATTAACTTCCCCCGCAACAAGTTGTATTTTTACATTATCATAATCAACACCAGAATTATTATTAATTGTAACCCAGTTGGTTAAATCCAGTACATTTAAATTTTTAATTAATGCCACATAATTAGACTTCCATGAAATTCCATTTGTAAGGTATGCCAACAGCAATTCTTGAACTTCGGTTTGCGGGCTATATATTTTAGCCAACAATGTTGGTTTTTCATTTAAATTTTCAGGTAATTTTTCAAAAATTAAACGACCATTAAAATCTGTTTCTATACCATAATCAAACTCTAATACCGGTTTTGTTCCACTGACGCTTAACAGCTTTGCATGATCGAATATATTTTCACCGGTAGTCGGATTTTGAATAATGGTTTTTACATCACTACCAACCGATTTTGTAACAATATTTTGTGCCGTTATTAATTCATAATTATAATTTTGTTCCAAAACATTGATGTTTTTTCCCAATATCATAACACTTTCAGGTTTAATTTGCGACGCAACCCCTTCAAACGAAACATTATTATTGCCTTTTTCCAAATTAATTTCTCGACTGTCTTTAACCAATGCCAAATTATTGTTATATATGCTTATTTCTAAATTTTTAGCACTATATATGGCTAAACTTTCTCCGCTAAAAAGCAATAATGATAATAGCAAACTCTTATATAAACGCATATCTACCCCCATAAATAATATTTTGGTTTAAACTATTACATACAAAAAATAATTACAAGTTTTATATTTTTAACCGGTGGATTTTTACTTTTAAACACTTATATTTTACCACATCAACATTTATAGGAGGAAAAAATGAAATATATAAAACTTAATACAGGTGATAATATGCCGATTATCGGCCTTGGCACATGGAAATCGAAAGCCGGAGAAATTTATCAGGCAATACGTTGGGCGCTAAAATTAGGATATAAGCATTTTGATTGTGCCAGTATATACGGAAATCAAGAAGAAATAGGACAAGCTTTTTTTGATGCATTCAAAGAAGATAACTTAAGAAGAGAAGATATTTTTATAACATCTAAATTGTGGAACGATTCGCATTATCCGCAAGATGTTTTGCCAGCACTTGAAAACACATTAAAACAACTTAAACTTGACTATTTGGATTTGTGGTTAATGCATTGGCCTATTGCTCAAAAAAAAGGCACCGACGTTCCACTAACCTCTCAAGATATGGTATCCTTAAACGAGATTCCTTTGAGTGCAACTTACAAAGAAATGGAAAAAGCTATAGAAAAAGGCCTGACTAAAGCCATCGGAGTTTCAAATTTTGGGCAAAAAAATTTAACTAACATTATTTCACAATGCGATATTGTTCCCGCTGTTAATCAAATAGAATCGCACCCGTTTTTGTCTCAAAGCGACTTAATTGAATTTTGCGATAAAAATTTAATTAAGGTAACAGCTTATTCTCCTTTAGGTTCGGGAAAACATTCAGACGAATATAATTTATTGCAAAATGAAACCTTAATTCAAATTGCAACAAAACTAAATGCAACACCGGCACAAATTGCTTTAAGTTGGCAAATTAACCGAGGCGTATCGGTTATACCAAAATCGGTACATGAAGATAGGTTAAAAGAAAATATAGCCGCAATAAACATCAATTTAGATAGCGAAGACATGAAAAATATTGAGAATCTAAACAAAAATCATCGCTATATTGATGCTTTGGCATTTAATTATGCCGATTATGACAGCAAAACAATTTTTGCATAAACATTAAATACTTCTTAATTAGTTTCTGTTATATTTTTATATCTAAAATTTATTAAGGAGTAAAAAATGAAAGCTTTATTGTATTTAGCATCGTTTATTGCAATTGGTGTTTTTTCTGTTTGGGTAATTTACGGTTTAACCCCCAATCAGCAACTTGATAAAGTTATGAGTTATTTATCTGATACGGGATCAACTATTTCAACTCATCTTTCAGATACGGCAAGCAGCGCAAACAAATTAAAAAACCGTTTAAGTCAAGAATTTGACAATGCTTCCGATGTTTATCATGGGAAAGAGGCTGATTATCCGTTTAAAAACAATCAACTAGATTAATAAGAAGCATATTATACACTAAAAGTGTATATATCAAAAAAGAAATCCCATCGATTAATTCGGTGGGATTTTATAGTTTTTATTTGTAAGATAAATTTATCGTAGTTACCATAAATGTTTTAACTTGATTTTGTCAGAAAAACAGATTATATTTTGTTATATAAACTTATAATTATGACTATGATGAACAATGATTTATTTTTTAAGCTAGCCAAAAAAGATGTCGACATCGCTGCTTTATTGGCAATTTGCGTTATGTTAGGCCGCATTAATATCACCAGCGGTAAGGAAGTGCTTGAAATATACTGTATTTTTAAGTCTTGGCTTGAAAAAACAGATATTGCAGATAATCATCCTATCAGATTGTGTGTTTGCGAACTGGAAGATTTAAATGAAAACCAGATTTTTGCTTTAAATCAATATTACGCAAACTGGAAAAACACAGCGCAAAACACTTCGTCAGATGATATTGCAGACGGTTTTGAAGGGATAAATCCTGCAGATATAGACGAAGCATTTGTTTACACATGCATACTTTCTCGTGAGCAGAACAAAGTGTGCTAATTTTTTACATAACTTGCCGTTATTTCGGCAAGTTTTTTTATACTTTAAATTTAATTGCATTTAAAATTGTTTCTTTTTTACTATATTTATTTTCAAAACCGTAAAGGAAAAAAATGCATAAAACAGAAAAAATATTTGTTTATGAAAAATATCCCGAAGACCTACAAAGTCTGCAAAACATTTTTGCAGATAACGGTTTTTTTACTTTTGCCACCGACAATTTATATTTATTATCACAATATGCCAAAGAAGTGCAACCGGATATTATAATTATAAATTTACCGGCAACATTAATTTTATCTGATGAAGATTTACAACACCTCGAAACCAATATTTGCCAACGCAGAAAATGTCCGCAAATATTTATTAATTATAAATTACCTAAATATCACAATCCCAAAATTCATCAATGGAACTTTAAGGGCGAAAATTTAACTTATGAACAAATTTTGGAAATTGTCAAATTTTCAAAATCAAAACATACGTTTCATTAAAAACCACCACAAATAAAAACAGGCTCATCACATTGAACCTGTTTGAACACTAATTTTTAGTTTTTGACAACTATATTAGTCATAGCCACGTGCTTTATTAGGCATACTAAGCATATTAATCTGCTGTTTTGTTGTCAAATCCAGATCTTTTGCAGTCGTTACTTCATTTTGTGTATGGTTTCTCGTTGTATCGGCATAATCTGATCCGCCTTGCATTTCCGATTGCCTTTCTTTTGCTTTAGTAACTCTGGCCATTGCTTCTTCTTTAGTCATAGGCATCACTCTCGGTGGCTCATTTGTCTTATGCTTAGGCTCATTTGTCTGATGTGAAGCTCCCCTAGACTTATGTGCTTGGGTACTACTTACAAGTCCATTAGGAACAGCATTAGCCGTTGTGCCGTTTTTAACGCTAAATCTTGCTTTTAACTTTTTAAGGGATTCTTCAACTTTTTTAAAAAACTCATCCATTTTTCTGTGTATTGCTTTCACGCCTATGGCTTCCTCGATCTTATCCACCTTCTTCCACATATCCTTAAAAAAACCCATTTTTCATCTCCTTATTTGCTTTACTGCTTTTATGTTAAATATTTTTTTCCATTTTGTCAACAGTTTTTTCATATTTTTGTCTGATGATGTGCCAATTTATAATCGAACGATATTTTTGCTTTTTCCCTTAAGTTATTTATTTTCTCACTTTCTTCAACGGAATATGCATTAGGTATATATCTTATTTGACTATCATATCGTAAGATATCGACAAACATATGTTGCATACCATATGTATGCTGCTCAACATGATTTAACAAATATGTGCCGTCTTGCACCGCACTTAAATATGCAAACTTATCATCGAACATTTTACTTGCAACCGGATATTGTTCAAACGAATGCTCTCTTTGATATATGTGTAATGCTTCATGAAATACCACTGATAATAAAGTGAGATTGTCACTTTTTTTTAGTCTGTCCATATTAAGATATATTGTTTTATCCGACGTGACATATCCGGTCGGAATAACTTTTTTGTCATCATGATATTGCTGTTTATATTCTTCTTCGGTAAACGGCTTAATTTTTATACCTTCAGTTTCATATACATATTCAAAAATTTCGACTACATCTTTAGCAATTTTCAACTTCTTTGCATTTTTCAATGACGGATATTGTTCCAAATCGGTTCTTATATTCGGAATTTGCATAACTAAATTTGCAAATCTTTTGAGCTTTTTTGTTTCATCAGCGATAAACTCATTTTCAAAAGTCATATCAAAAAGAAGCGCCGTTAATTTTTCCTGATTATTTTGAACTAAATCGATGTTTTCTTTACTATTTAATGTTACAGTTCTTCTGTTTTCATCTACCGAAGTGTATGTATCCAAAAACAGTGTATCCAAAAGTTTTAATTTTTCTTTATTACTTAAAGCCATTAAATCGGCTGCAGAAGTTTGTTGTAATTTTTTTAATGCGGCATCTCTTTTTAGTTTTTCCAATTTTTGCAACTGTAAAAATTCGTTTTTCTTTTCATTTGCAATTACCTGCCAATCACTAATATCTAAAAAACCATTTTGCGGCATAATTTCATTTAATATTTTTTGCAAACGCATATTGTCTTTGGCGTGATAAGGTGTAAAAACAACTTTAAACCCTTCTTCAACAGCAACAGAAATTTTGCATTTTTTAACTAAAAATTTATAGTCTTGTATATCCATCTTTCCTCCATTTAAGCATATTAACATCGTTTTTAAATTTTGTCAACATATGTGCTTTTATGTAAAAATTAACTATTGACGAAGCATAAAAGATGTTGTAACTTTGTTTAAGTTTAATTTTTAAGAGTAAAAAAATGAATTTGTTTTACATAAACATTCCTTTCATTATTATCCCCTAGGGGGGATCATCTTTTTATTTTTCAAAAACAATCAAATAACAAAAAAATCAATTTAATATAATAGGTAAAAAAATATGAAACATTATGCTAATGTGTCGGCAAGGCCCGATTTTGTTAAATTAGAAAAAGAAATTTTAAATTTTTGGGAAGAAAACAGCACTTTTGAAAAATCTGTTAAGAATCGTGACGGTGCCGCAGAATTTGTATTTTATGACGGTCCTCCTTTTGCAAACGGAACTCCGCACTACGGTCACATTATGGTATCTTATGTAAAAGACGTTGTTGCTCGTTTTCAAACCATGATTGGTAAAAAAGTTGAACGTCGCCTCGGTTGGGACTGTCATGGTTTACCTGCCGAAATGTCTGCCGAAAAACAACTTGGTGTTTCCGGACGCAAGCAAATTGAAGAATATGGCGTTGAAAAGTTTAATGATTTTTGCCGTTCCGATGTTTTAAAATATTCGGGAATTTGGGTAGATATGTTTAAGCGTATAGGTCGTTGGGTTGACTTTAACAACGACTATAAAACGATGGATTTGTCGTTTATGGAAAGTGTTATAAACAATTTTAAACAACTTTATGACAAAGGTTTGGTGTATGAAGATTATCGAGTTTTGCCATATTCTTGGGCAGCCGAAACTCCGCTTTCAAACTTTGAAGTAAATCAAGGTTATCAAGATAAAACCGATAATGCCATTACGGTTATATTCAAACTTGAAAACGGCATGAAAATTTTGGTTTGGACAACAACACCATGGACACTTCCTTCTAACTTAATGCTTGCTGTAGGTAAAGATATTGAATATGCGGTTATGGAAGAAGACGGTCAAAAATATATTCTTGCAAGTGCTTTACTCGGTCGCTACAAAAAACAACTTGAAAATGCTATTCAAGTCGGAACATTAAAAGGTACTGATTTGGTTGGTATGAATTATGAACCGATGTTTAAATATTTTGAGCACTTAAAACAAGATGGTGCTTTTAAGATCTTAAGCGGTGAATTTGTATCTACCGAAGACGGTACTGGTGTTGTTCACATTGCCCCCGGTTTCGGTCAAGACGACTTTGATGCTTGCCGTGCATATAACGAACATTTTCCTGTTGTTTGTCCCGTTGATGAAGCAGGTAAATTTACGTCTGAAGTGTCCGATTATGAAGGTATGCAAGTTTTTGAAACAAACGAACCGATTATGCAGTGGTTAAAAGCCAACGGTTTACTTGTTAAAAAAGAGCAATATACTCACTCGTATCCGTTTTGTTGGAGAACAGACACTCCGCTAATTTATAAAGCAATGTCTTCTTGGTTTGTTAAAGTGACCGATTTTAGAGATGAAATGGTTGCAAACAATCAGCAAATTAATTGGGTTCCTGACCATATCAGAGACGGACGCTTCGGAAAATGGCTTGAGGGCGCAAGAGATTGGTCAATTTCAAGAAACAGATTTTGGGGAACACCAATTCCGGTTTGGAAATCGGATAATCCGAAATTTCCGAGAGTTGATGTTTTCGGTTCGGTAGAAGAAATAAAAGAAAAGACCGGTTTTGATGTAACCAATTTACACAAGCCTTACATTGATGATGTAGTTTATAAAAACCCTGATGATCCGTCGGGACAAACCATGATGCGTCGTGTCAGTGATGTATTTGACTGTTGGTTCGAATCGGGTTCTATGCCGTATGCCCAAGTGCATTATCCGTTTAACAATAAAGAATGGTTTGAGAATCATTTTCCGGCAGATTTTATTGTTGAGGCAATTGATCAAACAAGAGGTTGGTTCTATACATTGACGGTGCTTTCTACCGCACTTCATAATAAGCCGGCATTTAAGAACTGCATTTGTACAGGCCTTTTAATGGCCGAAGGCGGACAAAAACTTTCGAAAAGGCTTAAAAATTATCCTGATCCTAATGAAGTGTTAGAAAACATAGGTTCCGAATCTTTGCGTTGGTTCTTAGTTTCATCGCCGGTATTAAAAGGCGGAAATTTAGCTGTTGACAAAGAAGGTAAAGAAATTGCAAAAGCATCGCGCTCTGCTCTAATTCCTCTGTGGAATGCTTTTTATTTCTTCACTTTATACGCTAATGCCGAAGAATATAAAGCAAAAGAAATTTCATCTTCAAGCGAGGCTATTGATAACTACATTTTATCAAAACTCAAACACTTACGAAACGTTGTTAAACACGGTCTTGAAACTTATGATGTATCAGTTGCAACAAATGAGGCTACATCATTTATGGAAGTGTTAAATAACTGGTACATTCGCCGTACTCGTGAACGTTTTTGGGAAGGTGATGAAAAGGCCTTTGATACACTTTATACGGTACTATTAAACTTGAGCAAAATTTTAGCGCCTTTAATGCCATTTGTTTCTGAATATATTTTCAAGACATTAACGGGCGAGGAATCTGTTCATTTAGCCGACTATCCGAGTTTAGAGAACATTGCAACTGATGAAAAACTTGTTCAAGAAATGGACTTTTTGCAAGAACTTTGTTCTGCCGGTAAATTTATTCGTGAAGAGAAAAATTTAAGAAATCGTTTACCGTTAGCCGCTTTAACTTTAGTTGGTGCCGAATTAAGCACAGAATATCAAGAAATTGTTAAAGACGAACTTAATGTTAAAGAAGTTAAATTTGACAACAATTTAAGTGCCTATGCCGATAAAAAACTTTATCTTTACACTCCGCTTTTAGGAAAAGCACTTGGTAAGGATATGGGACCTGTTATGGCTGCTTATAAGCAAGGAAATTGGACATTAAATGAAGATGGAACTTTAAGCATTGCAGGACAAAATCTGAAATCGGATTTGTTTGAGGTGCGTCTTGATATGAAAATTGGTGTTGCCGGTCGCTCGTTTGCTCAAAACAAAGCGCTTGTAAGTTTAGACACAGATGTAACCGATGAACTCAAACGTGAAGGTTTGGCTCGTGATTTTGTTCGTATGGTACAAACACTTCGTAAAGACAAAGATTTTAATATCTCTGACAGAATCGAATTAAGTTGGAATACTAACGATACAGAACTGGCACAAGCACTAAATGAAAACCAGCAATATATTGCCGAGCAAGTTTTAGCGGTTAAAGTAAACTCAAATTGTACTACCGGTACAAAAGAAAGCATTGACGGCAAAGAAATTTTGTTTGACGCAAAAGTAGCATAATTTGTTACAATTTT
>JAZRHJ010000167.1:0-10561 GCA_045644695.1 Alphaproteobacteria bacterium
TTTTACTTTAGTTGCAAAATAGCTGTAAATAGCAGAACTGGTAATTTCATCTTTTTGAAATAACAGCATTATTTTTTCAGATTGTGTAGAAAATTTATTTTTTTCAGTCATTACATTATACCTATACTTTTAACTTCAAACCCTAAATTTAGTGCCTTATCTCTATTAATTAAGTTGCGCAAATCAACAATTTTAGGTGTTTTAAGCAATGATTTTGTTTTTTCTAAATCAATATTTTTAAAATCTTCCCACTCAGTAAGAACTGCCATAATATCTGCTCCGTTAAGCGCATCGTACATATCTTTGGCATAATATACTTTATCACCCAAAATTTTTTCAGCATTTTCAAGTGCTTGAGGGTCGTAAAGACGAATATTTGCACCTTTTTCCAACAAAATTTGGATTATCTGCATAGCGGGAGACTCTCTACAATCATCTGTACCACCCTTAAAAGCAGCACCTAAAACGCCTATAACGGGGTTTCTTAAATCTGCGGCTTCTTCTAAAATACGTCTTGCCATTTGAATTTTTCGTTTATCATTACCTCTGATAGTTGCCTCAATTAAAGACAGATTCACCCCTTTAACTCTACCCATATATGCCATGGCATTGGTATCTTTCGGGAAGCAAAAACCACCATATCCTGGGCCCGGGTTTAAAAACTTATTTCCTATACGAGAATCGAGACCCATACCTTTAGCAACTTCATAAACATCTGCGCCCGATTTTTCGCAAAAATCTGCCATTTCGTTAATATATTGAATTTTCATGGCAAGAAAAGCATTTGAAGCATATTTTATTGTTTCTGATGAACGACGTTTAACATACAAAATATTGGTTTTTGCCTCAAACGGTTTATAAAGTTGTCTGATTTTTTCTTTTGCTTGTTCGGAATTTGCCCCAACAACAATTCGGTCCGGATTAAAAAAGTCATGCACGGCAAATCCTTCACGCAAAAATTCTGGTAATGAAACAACATCAAATTTGCCTTTAGGATTTTGTGATGCAATAATTTTTTCAACTTCATCACCGGTGTTGACCGGAACGGTAGATTTTATGGCTACAACTGTATAACCAGTAATGTATTGAGCCAATTCTTCCGCTGCCGCATGAATATATTTCATATCGGCTTCTTTGGTAATGGGATTTGGCGGTGTTCCGACTGCCAAAATTACAATATCGGCATCTTCAACACCTTCTTGCATTGAAGTTGTAAACCTTATTTTTCCAGATTTTGTATTTTTTTCAAACAACTCGGGTAAGCCATCTTCAAAAATGGTAAGTTTGCCATTTTTTAAGTCATTAATTTTATTTTCGTCTTTATCAATACAAATAACATCATTTCCGAGTTCTGCCAAACCGACACCGGTAGGTAATCCAACATAACCTGTTCCGACGACACCAATTTTCATATACTACCTCACTTTCGTGTTTTTTTCAGATATTATTTACTATATCGTATGAAGTAAAAAAAGCAACTTAAGAAACTTTCTTATCTACTAATTTTATTTTTTTATGAACTTTCTGTTAAGTCTTTTCGTTATAGCATATTGTAAGGAGAAAATTTTATGGAAAATATATCTAAACTCATACAAGAAGCAAAACCTTTATATTTTGCCAGAAAGAAACGTCGCAAAATATTGGCTTCTGCAAGCACTTTTATATGTTGCGCCATTGTAGTTTTTACGGCAAATTTTAAGCAAAATGAACCGCTTTACGATATTTGGTCCGAAGAATTATACAGTGCTTATAATGGTTCCATTATTGAAGATATGGGCTTACCGGTTGATGAATATGGTTTATTGTGGATTGGCTAATGAAACAAATTATTGAAAAAAATAAACAATATATAAAAGCTATAATTTATAAACTTACCGGAAGTTCTAACGAAGATTTAGAGCAAGAAGTATATATAAAAGCCTGGAAAAACTTGCCTAAATATAAGGAAGATGGAAAGTTTAAACAATGGATTTGCATGATAGCAGCAAATACTTGTCGCGATTTTTTTCGCTCTAAAGAGTTTAAATATAAAGCAAAAGAAAGTTCTGACGATAAAGATTTAGAAAATGTGGGTCAAAACGAAACTCCTGAAAATATAATTAATGAAAAGCAACGTCAAAAAATTATATTAGAAGCGGTCGACTCTCTTTCAAAAGAACATAAAAAAGTTGTTATATTGTTTGAATTTGAAGGATATACACTTGAAGAAATTGCCTTAAAATTAAAAGTTCCGCTTGGAACGGTTAAATCCAGACTTTTTAATGCACGTAAAATTTTAAAAGAAAAATTATATTTTTTACAAGGAGAAACAAAATGAGCAAAATTTTATTATCAACACTTTTAGCAACAACCGTTATGTTTTCGAGCGCATTAAAAGCATCAGAAACTGATATGACGCCACCTGTTCATCAAGAACAAACCGTAATGGAAAAACATCATAAAAAGTTTGATAAAAATTTTCATAAAGAAATGGCAAAAAAAATGGCACAAGATTTAGGATTAACTCAAGAACAACAAGAAAAAGCCGAAAAGATCAGACTTGAGGGGCGTAAAAAAATAAAACCTTTAATGAAAGAAATGCTCAAATTACGTGAAAAAATCGATAATGAGCGCAAAGAAAACATGGAAGAATTTATGAAAATTTTGACACCTGAGCAAAAAGATAAATTTGAAAAAATGCACAATGAGGCTGTATCTAAATTTAAAAAAATGATAGAAAAAAAAGTTTCAGAAAGAAAAAAACATAAAAACGTATCTAACTCTGATATGTAAAAATTTACAAAATAACATTTAATAACGCACAAAAGAGGGATAATTAACTATCCCTCTTTTGTACATAAAACAACAATATGCTACTTAATTTTTATGGTATGCAATAAATTGGTCATACCCACCTTACCGAACGGATAGCCTGCCGTTACGATAATAAGTTCGCCTTCTTTACCGTAGCCGTTATCTTTTACATATTTGCTTGCATTTTCCTCAATGCGTTCAAAACTTAAAAATACATCTTCGTTTACATAACTATGTACCCCCCAAACAATGCCTAACCGACGGGCTACCGTAACGCTTGGTGTTATAGCAACAATATGAACATCGGGACGTTCTTTTGCCATTGAAAAAGTTGTGAGACCCGATGCTGTATATGTTACAATTGCACCGACATTCGGTAAAACCTGTGCCAATTCATTGGCTGCATATGTTATACCCATTGTTTCAGATTTATAAAAATCTTTTGCATCGTCACCCAAGCAAATTGAAAAAATGTCATCAGCTTCTACTTGTTCAATAATGCTATGCATCATTTGAACTGTCTTTTCCGGATATTTTCCTACTGCAGTTTCTGCTGATAGCATCACTGTATCGGCCCCTTCATACACTGCGGTTGCGACATCAGAAACTTCGGCTCTGGTTGGTGTCGGAGCTTGTATCATAGATTCTAACATTTGAGTTGCAACAACTACCGGTTTGGCATATTTGCGGCATACCGACAATATGCGTTTTTGTAACACAGGTACGGTATATAACGGGCATTCAACACCTAAATCGCCTCTGGCTACCATAACTCCGTCAGACAACTTTACTATTTCTTCCAAATCGTCAATTGCACTTGGTTTTTCAAGTTTTGACATTACAAGAGCCCTGCCGTTAACTAACTTTTTTACTTCAATTACATCTTCTATTTTTTGAACAAACGATAAACTTATCCAATCTATACCTAAATCTAGTGCAAATTCTAAATCTTTACGGTCTTTTTCGGTTAATGCCGAAATTGGCAATGTAATGTTTGGCAGATTTACACCTTTATGGTCAGATAACACACCGCCTACAAGCACTTTCGTAACCGCTCTTGTCGGTTCTGTTTTAATAACTTCTAAAGAAACATTACCATCATTTAGCAATAATATATCTCCAGGGGTTATAGCCGAAAAAATTTCTTTATGCGGTAAATTTACTCTGGTTTCATCACCTAATGTTTCATCCAAATCAAGTACAAAAGTTTGTCCTGATTTTATTTCGGCTTCACCTCCTTTAAAGTGTCCGACTCTTAATTTTGGACCTTGTAAATCGGCAACAATCGTAATATGCCTTTTTTTCGATTCTGATATCTCTCGAACTAATTTATAACGCTCTGCATGTTCTTGATGCGTACCATGTGAAAAGTTAAAACGAAAAGCATCGGCTCCGGCATCTATGAGTTTTTCAAGCATTTCACGATTAGAACTTGCCGGTCCGATTGTGGCTAAAATTTTGGTATGTGTATTTATAGGCATAATTACTCCTTGTGTTTTTTTAACTTATTTTCTTATATAATAAAAATTATTACTTGTAAAACATAATCAAGTTTGTTAACTTCTTAAACAACAAAAAACTTAAAATATGATTTATAAGGAGAAAAATTATGACCGAAGTTGGTAATGTTGAAGCAAACAGATTGCGCTCACTTATCGAACGCATTGAAAGACTCGAAGAAGAAAAAAAAGAAACCATGACCGATATCAGAGAAGTTTTTGCCGAAGCAAAAAGCGCCGGCTTTGACGTGAAAACCATGAAGGCAATTATAAAACTTCGCAAAATGGAAGAAAATGCTCGCCAAGAAGAAGATTTCTTACTTGAGACCTATCGCAAAGCATTGGATATGTAGTGTGTTAAAATTTAACCGCCTATATAAAGGCGGTTTTTTTCTTGTTTAATCTTCTAAATATAAATTACTTTTTTTGTAATTATTTATTGCATATCTGCTCAAAACTCCAATTATAGCGGCAACCGGAACTGCTATCATCAAGCCCAAAAAGCCTAACAATACACCGCCAGCAAGCAGTGCAAACATTACCCACACAGGGTGCAAACCGATGTTATCTCCAACCAATTTCGGTGTTAAGAAATTGCCCTCAACAAACTGACCTATTACAAATACTGCAACTACCTCTATAATTTTTGTTATATCGCCAAATTGTGCCAGCGCCAAAATTATGCTGATTAAAAAGCCCGATATACTGCCGACATACGGAATAAACGATATAATACCGGCCAAAAAACCTACTAATAAACCAAGTTCCAAACCGACAAAATGCAAACCTAACGAATAGTATAATCCTAATATTACACATACACTTACCTGCCCTCTTATAAAACCGGATAACGCCCTGTCTATAAGCCTAAACTGTTCTCTTATCGTGTTTTTTGATTTACGAGGCAACAAATTATCTACCTTTTTAACAAATGTATCCCAATCTCTTAGCATATAAAAAGCAACAACCGGTGTAATTAGTAATAAAGAAAGCAAATTTATAAGCGCAAAACCGTTGCTTATTATGCCTTTCAGCAATTTTGCCCCAAATTGCATACCTGTTGTTAAATTATTTTTTATCATTTCCGGCAATGTGTTAAGTTCTAATGACGGAAACCTATCGTGCAAATCTAACACTATAGGTTCTGCTCTTTTGATAAACGAAGAAATATATTCGGGTGCCGCTTCAACAAATGTTGTAAGTTGGCTATCGACAATGCTAAATATCATTATAAATGACGGAACGGCAACTAAAATTACGACCAGAAAAACCAAAATTGTTGCCAAGGTTCTGCCCATTCCCCATTTTTCAAACTTGGTTGCCAAAGGATCAAACAAATAACCTAAAACTATTCCGGCTACAAACGGCAACAACACCGAACGCAAAGTATATATGCCGATACAAAATAAAACTAAAATTAATGTCCAAGCAAAAATGTTACTGTTCTTTTTATATCTAAATGTTTTTTTCTTATAATTATTTTTATGCTCGTTTGGTGCTTTTTCTAACACATTTTCTTTCATAAATGCCTCTTATCTTGTTAATACATTATACCCGTCAATAAGTTGTATATATAGACCTTTTTTTGCCAATAAAGTAATAAGTGCGTCAAAATTTCCGGAAAATTCCATTGTAAAAACAACTCTGTTTATACCAAAGGTTTTAAGTTCCACCTTTTTAATTTCCGTTATTTTATTCAGTTCTTTTTCCACCTCAAGCCATTCTTTTAATTTTAAGTCGGATACTATCTCAATGTTTGTTTGTGTATGTTCCTGATTTATTATTTTATTTTGCATAAATTTCGTAATATGAGAAACGGCTTGTTCTATTGCTTTTTCAAACACGTTTTCATCATTTACGACAAAACTTTTTTGCATTTTTTTAGGATATGATTTAATATTTATTACTAACGTATTTGCGCCCGCTCTTAAAGCATTAATTATAAAAACGTTTTCAATACCGTTACTTATGCGCAATCTTTCATAAGTTTCTTTATCAAGCGAATCGAAATTTGCCGAAGTCATAATTAATGTATTATCTTGAGTATTTTGTATTGTTTCAAAGTCAAAAACGCCCGATTTTATCTCGCCCTTTTCAAGCCATGTATTGCGCCATATATTGCCATCTTCAAATAAAACTTTTTCTCTATATTCCGTGTCTGAAAAAACAGGTATTATCAGCACTTTAGAAGGCTTTTCTCCACTATATAATAAACTATTTTCTTCCAGATATTGTCTTAACAAATTTTCATTAATTTTAATGTTAAAGTCAGCCATATACGTATTTGACGTACTTTTTTCGGAAACAACTTCTACTTCACGTATAAAATGCAATATTTGGTCATCAGTAAGAGCATCTAACTGTTTTATATTTTGCGCAGAAATAAATCTGGAGCCAACCTTTATAAAAGCCTCACGATGAGCCTTATTCATGGCAATTTTTTTAGCTTCTGACGAACTTTGTGCTTGTGCATTTACACTAACTCCGGCATCAAAACTTAATTCTGCCATTGCTTGAGTACTTAAAAGAAAAGCAAATATAAAAACATAGATAAATTTCATGGTACGCTTACCTCTTTCCTACCTTATTTAAGACCTTTTGAATATTATTATATTTTCTTGCAAAAATCAAAACTTTTTATGGACATTTACGCAAGATAGTGCTTAATTTTGTGTATCTGATTTTTTAACTTCTTTAATAAGGACAAATTCTATGTTAAGCAATTTTTTATCAGGCATTATTGATAAAGCCGCTCAAAATGTTAAAACAATTGTTTTACCTGAAGGTGAAGATAACCGAGTTTTAACTGCTGCTCATATCATTGCACAAAAAAATGCCGCCAAAATTATAATTTTAGGTGATAAAACTCAAATTAACAATTTTTTCAAATCTAATAATTGGAACATGGATAATATTACGGTTATTACTCCGGAAACTTCCGAAAATTTGGAAAAATATACAAATTTGTTATTTGAACTTCGCAAAGATAAAGGTATGACCAAGGAAGAGGCAGCCAAAACTGCCCTTAATTATAACTATTTCGGTACATTAATGGTTAAGGCCGGCGATGCCGATGGTATGGTATCGGGAGCAAATCATTCTACCGCAGATACCGTAAGACCTGCTTTGCAAATTATTAAATCGGCAAAAAAAGACAGAGGCGTTTCTTCTTTCTTGCTTTTGGTTTCAAACGGCACTCCGTATATTTTGTCTGACTGCGGTGTTGTTATTAATCCAAACGAAAAAGAACTTGCCGATATTGCGCTGACCTCTGCCGAAACAGCAATTCAATTTGGTATTGAGCCTAAAGTTGCCATGTTATCATTTTCTACATACGGCTCAGGTAAAGGCGAAATGGTCGATAAGGTTAAAAACGCAACTGCTATTGCAAAAGAGATGTTAAAATCTGACGAATATACCAATTCGGGAATTGAAATTGACGGCGAACTTCAAGGAGATGCCGCAGTTGATTCGGTTGTCGGCGCCAAAAAGGCTCCGCAAAGCAAAGTTGCCGGTCATGCGAAGGTTTTAATTATGCCTAATTTAGATACCGGAAATATTTGTTATAAACTTTTACAACGTTTAGGCGGTTGTGAAGCATATGGCCCTATTCTGCAAGGATTAAACGCTCCAGTTAATGATTTATCTCGCGGCGCATTTGCCGAAGATATTGCAGGCGCAATTGCTATTACTTGTTTACAAGCACATCATCAATAATTAAATAAATAAGGAACTTAAAATATGAAAAAAATTTTAGTTTTAAACTCTGGTTCTTCTTCATTAAAATATCAACTTTTTAATGTGGAAGGCGATAATTTTGAAGTATTGGCTAAAGGTTTAGCCGACAGAATCGGCATTAATGGTTCTAATGTTGTCTTAAAAGTCGGCGACAACAAGCAAACTAAAGAAGTTAGTTTACCGACACATACCGAAGCCATTAAAGAAGTTTTAGACTTACTTTTAAGCGGTCCGCTTTCCTCCATGGACGAATTAAGCGCTGTCGGTCACCGCGTTGTTCATGGCGGTGAAGTGTTTAAATCTTCAGTCCTTATTACTAAAGATGTTCTTAAACAAATTGAAGATTTATCAGACCTTGCTCCTTTGCATAACCCTGCAAATGTTTTAGGTATTAAAGCCGTTGAAAACTTATTGCCGAATATTCCTCAGGTTGCCGTTTTTGACACTGCTTTCCACCAAACAATGAAAAAAGAAGCATTTTTATATGCATTACCCGATGAACTTTATACTAAACACAAAATTCGTCGCTATGGTTTTCATGGCACATCTCATGCATATGTTGCAAGTGAGGCCGCTAAACTTATTGGTAAACAAGGTAAAATTATTACGTGCCATTTAGGTAATGGGGCTTCAATTTCGGCAGTTGATAACGGTAAATGCGTTGATACATCTATGGGCTTTACTCCGCTTGCCGGCGTTGTGATGGGTACTCGTTCAGGAGATATTGACCCATATATTCCGCTCCATATTATGAAAACATTAGGCAAAAGCGTTGATGAGGTTAATACACTGATGAACAAACAAAGCGGTATGCTTGGTATTTGCGGTTTTTCCGACAACAGAGATGTTGAAACCAACTATTTAAGCGGTGAAGAAAAAGCAACCGATGCTATGAATGTTTATATACATAACTTATTGCGTTATATCGGCGGATATATTGCCGTTTTAGGCGGTGTTGACGCTATCGTATTTACCGCAGGTGTCGGTGAAAATGGTTCATTGGTTCGTAAAATGGTTATTGAGCGTTTGGCTTATTTAGGCATTAAACTTAATGAAGAAAATAACAACAAACGCGGACAAACTTTAGAAATTTCCACACCTGATTCTAAAGTTAAAGTTTTTGTTATTCCGACAGACGAAGAACTTATGATTGCTAAAGATACTCTTGCTTTGGCTTTCTAGTTTTATAAATTTTATTAAAAAGCACTCCACAAAAAACGGAGTGCTTTTTTAATATACAGTTACATATATCATGATATTCGGAATAATATTGAAAAGCACGTTGCAAAAATTCTTTTAAAACATAGTCCGGTAAATATTTTATTCCCGAAATTAAATCTTGTTCCAAATATAGTTTGCATTATAAAATTAAATTATGATTTGTAGCAAAAAAACTCACCGATTTTGCAACCGATGAGTTTTTTTGTTTTTTAGCATAAAACTATTTTTCTGTTTTTGCTGCTGCTTTTGATGTTGCAGACAAGTCGTCAGCAATACGAGCAGAACGACCACGTAATGCACGCAAGAAATAAAGTTTTGCACGACGTACTTTACCGATACGAGCAACTTCAATTTTTGCAACATTTGGAGAATAAAGCGGAAATACACGCTCTACACCTTCACCAAAAGATATTTTTCTAACAGTGAATGATGAATTTAATCCATCATTTTTACGAGCAATGCAAACACCTTCGTAAACCTGAATACGTTCACGATCACCTTCTTTAACTTTGGTGTGAACTTTTAAGGTATCGCCGGCTTTAAAATCCGGAAGGTTTTTACCTTCGGTGAGCTTTGCAATTTGCTCTTTCTCAATATTTTCAAGTATATTCATCAGTTTTACCCTTATTAAAAAATTTTGTTATCTTATATACCTAAACCTTTTGTAAATCAAGATATTTTTTCAAAAGGTCAGGCCTTTTCTCTTTTGTTATTTTTATCGACTGTTCTTTACGCCAATTTTCAATTTTTTTATGGTGACCGCTTAACAATATCTCGGGAACTTTTCGACCTTCCCAATCTATCGGGCGGGTATATTGCGGATATTCCAACAAATTGTTTTCAAAACTTTCATCTTCAAACGATTCCGAATTTCCCAACACGTCAGGTAATAATCTGATAACACTATCAAGCATTATCATTGCTGCCTGTTCACCACCTGTTAAGACATAATCTCCTATGCTGATTTCTTCTGCTTCAAAAGCCTCCAAAACCCTTTCATCAACACCTTCAAAACGTCCGCATATTATGGTTATTTCCGGCTCCTTTGCCAATTCGTGCACTTTTGCCTGATTTAACGGTTTGCCTCTGGGGCTCATATAAATCAACTTTCCGGATGTATAGTTTGCTTTTATAGCCGCTCCCAAAACATCTGCTCTCATAACCATTCCGGCTCCGCCTCCGCATGGAGTGTCATCAACCGAACCATACTTATCAAAAGCATAATCTCTGATGTTGACGGTTTCAAACGACCACTTGCCTTCGCTTAAGGCTTTTCCGGTTACCGAATGTGCCAAAAAACCGGGGAAAAT
>JAZRHJ010000168.1:0-1185 GCA_045644695.1 Alphaproteobacteria bacterium
ATATACCACAAAATAATTTAGGTGTACACAAAGATGCGTATTCTTCAGCAACATTGCTTCAAGATACATATAATCAAAGCAACAGTATTGTTAAGGCAGAAAATGCTGCAGTTAACAAATCTGATTTTAGTAATTATACTCAAGATTTAACCGATAATTTCAATGATGATGATAGTTTCGAATATCAAGGTAACCAGGATTATGCTTATCCGGTAGAAGATAATAAGAAACTGATTTTTATTGCATGCATCTGTATCATAATCGGCTTAATATTGGGCAAATTTATGTTTTCAAATAAAACCGTTGTAAGAGATGGTTTGCAAGGCGTGGTTGTTAATCCTGAAGTGCCAAAAGGAAGAAGCCGTTGCGGAATTGCCGAGAAAACTCAAGGTTGTGTGTTATACATCATGAACCCGCAACGCAACGAATTAAACGGTCGTGATTTTTACGATTTAGCCGCACAATTAACCGGCAGACAGCGTTTTGTAATTGAAACCGGAAATATGAGATATTCTACCATAAAAATTAAACCTGGTAATATTGCTCAACTTAATATTCCGCCACTTCAATAAGATAAAAAAACCGCTATTTAGCGGTTTTTTTTAATATTTAATAACAATCGGATATTTTTCACTGTCTTGATATGGTTCAAATTGCTTTAAGCGGTCATTAAAACAGTTTTCATCAATTAAAAGTGCATTTTCATCATTTATTGTTCGTGCTAATGTTCGTTGCCTTGCCACATTTATATCGCAATCAACAACATGAAAGAACACATTATCGGTTAATGCTCCGGCCCAATCAAAATAATCTTTACGAGACTTCCTACTCCAAAAGCCATAATCTAAAATAACGTGCTGATTATTTTTCAAACAATTTTTTGCTTCTTCTTTAATAAAATTATCAACCATTTTATAGCGGTTAAAAAAATCATCAGGTGCTTTGCCATATTTTTCAAACATAATATCGTCATGCGTAAATCTTTTTGCCGGCAATAATGTTTCCAACTTTTTAGCCAATGTTGTTTTACCAAAACCCATAAAACCACATATAAGATGAACGGAGGGTAAAACATCACCTTGCACGCCAAATATTAATTTAAAATTTAACCTGTTTTTATTTTTAATTTTAAAACCATCATTTTTAGAATATGAAAAAACTTTTTTTCCAACCCAAAACCTAAAA
>JAZRHJ010000169.1:0-8176 GCA_045644695.1 Alphaproteobacteria bacterium
CTTATATGGATTGTGCATATTATCTTTAAGCATTTTTCCGGCTTGAGCCATTTTAAAACCTGCCGGTGAAATAGTGATAACTTTTGCATATCCCGGAGGACATAACGGGGCAGGAACAATTCCTAAAAATGCAGATGCCCATCGATTTTCATTGATATAAGAACCATCAGAAAGTTCTACTTCATCAACTTTTTCATTATTATAATATGGTACAACTTGCCCCCCATTGCTACCAAGATCTCCCGGTACTATTTCGTCTATATTTGAAATATTATCCTTAAATGTATTTGTAACCACATATATACCTTTATTGATAAAGTCTGGTAAGATATCGCTTAAACGAGCACCGCCACGAGTGGTTAGTTTGATATCATGCATAACTGAAGTGTAGGCAGGGTTTACCATATATCTGTCATAATATTTTGTTTCTCCCTCATAATATTGTCCATGGTTACTTTCTGATGCAGCAATAACAGGTGTTGCTAAATTTCCGCTTGCATCTAAAGCGTTAGATACAAAGCGACTGGCTTCAACATAACCCTTACCGGTATCGGCATCTGAGACTGCACCTTTGGTATTATGCTCTACCTCAATAGCCCCCTTACGAATGTAAACGGAGTTCATTACTGCATCACGGTCATGTTCAACATTGGCTATTTCTACTTTCATAACCGTATCAGCATCGCTACCCATAGTAGCATCAGGATCGTATGCATTAAACGTAAGTTCTGTATCATTAATATCAACAACTGGCTTACGTTTACCGGATTGAACGGCAGTATCTGCAACACGCAAATATTTGTTACCCGTAATCTCTAGTTTATCTGTTGTAATACTAGTTGATGTCCCATCACTGGATTTTGCCACCTGAAATTGAGGAGCTGTAGATGCATCAGCATCAGTTTCTATTCTAAAATCTCCGGTTTTAACATGTGTATCTGATGCAGTAATTATAACATTGTTTGGAGCATCTGGCTTTGGTTTACCGTATGCAACAATTGCTCCATCTTGAATATTAACACCATTACTCCTTTCAGTTGAAGGAGTATCTTTTGTTGTACGAAGTTCAAGTTGTTCAACACCTTCCAAAATGGCATTGGTATCACCTAAATCAAGTTTTGCCCTTTCTGTAATATCTCCTGTACCTGCTATAACTGTGTTATCCTTATTAATTTCTAAACGAGGATTTGCAGAAGCACCATCTTTAACCGTAACACCATCTTTTGTTGCATGCAACCAACGATGTTCCTGCCCTTTTTCTCCCCCGGCTTGAAGATTTAGAAAATTAATTGTTTCACCATATATGTTTTTTGCCTCTAAATCACCGTCAATTGAAGTATCGCCTTTTACATTAAAGACTACTTGATCGTTTTGTATATAACCAAGATATCTAGGCTCCTGATCACTGCCTTTACCAACAATCGTTTGAGTGGCTTGAAGGTTAATTTTATCATCTGCAATATAAACCTCTTTGTTTGTACCTAACCTAACCTCACTGTCATCTGCATATATACTGTAATCAGTACTATCATCACCATCTACCGGACCAACCATAAATTTACCACCAACCCTTGCATCAGTATACACTTTTAATTTACCATATATATTAGCTTCAAAGTTGTCAGTAGTGCCTTGAGGATTTCCTACACCAAAAGTCGTTTGTGTTAACCCTAATGCCCCCTCTAGCATATAAACACCTTCCGTGTTAGCATATATAACACTACCATTTTGACTACGGTCTCCTAAGAATAATTCGGGACCATTAATATCATACACACCAAATGCTCCATTTATTGCATCTAGGGCGCCGACAATACTTGCATTTCCAGCGATTCCTGTGTCACCTCCAATATATGCACTTTTACCATCTGCTATATATAAGCCCGCATCATTATAGTTTTCGCTTGCTTCATCTGCACCAACAATTAGTTGATTAACATTCCTTATGGCGTTATCATCCATAAGCAAATCTAACTCCATAGTATGGCGATATTCTTCACCTTCCGGTATCTCTCCGGTTCGTTGTAAATATTTATCATCATCCATATGACCGAGTGAGGCATCATTAATTGCTTCAATAGAGGCAACAACGACTGAACCCGTATTTTTATCAAAACTTAACGCCCCGAGTTCTTCTGTGCTCAAGCCCCATACGCCACCAACACCTTTTACTTTTTCATCTTTATCGACATATCCGCCGTTTGTACCCACCATTGAGGCTATGCGGGCAGCACGCATCTCACCGATATCTATTTTTTTAGGTAACTGAACAAATGACGTTACATTTCGGGTATCGCCTTGTTTTTTTATGGCAATTTTTGGCTTACCGAAGTTTTTCAGGTTATCAAAAGAATATCCGTAAGGCAAAAAGTTTGCTAACTTTTTCATATCTTCTTCATTTTCTACATCTAACTCTTTGGTAGCATCGTCTGCTGTTAAGTCTTCATTTAACAGCTCGTTATAATGAGTTGAAACATAGTTATCAACCGCTTTTGCTAAGGTTCTGATATGAGTTGCCGTATTAATATCTTGCAACTCGGTAGTTCTTTCTGCCGATTTTTTATATAAAGTCGGAGTGACAAGAGCAATTAAAGCTAACATCGCCATTGCCTCAACCAACATAGAGCCTTTTTGGTTCATTTTTGATAAAGTTTTATTAACCATAATTTTTCTCCTTATCCTCTAACTTTTTCCATTATAAACAAGCATCTTCCTTTTTTGATATCATCACATTCAATAGCTGTAAAATCATCAGTATCGCCTGTTATTGCATCAAAAATTTCTTGATATACAAATTCTCTCTCATTTGTATATTGGCCATTTTCATCCATTTTTTGAACTTCCTTACCACCGCTTATCACTAATTTGCCTTCTCTTTCATCAACATAACCAAACGTTTCACCATATCCGCTAAGGCTACTGATGTATCTTGATACATCACCGTTAAGCATTCCATTTGACTTATTTATCCATTTTGACGGAACTTTTTTGTATGAAACCACGTATACACTTACATCTTCATTAGAACAACAACTTGGACCGCTTGCGCCACCACTTTGGGTGCATGTATCATTATCATCATTATTAAGGCAATATACCTTTGAAACCATAGTATTATCAAGGGAAAACCCAGATGGTAAAACTTGTGCATTTTCTATCTCTGATTTTGTAATAGAATGGCTATTATTGGCCCCTGTACCGGCAGTTAGTTGCAACTTTGTTCCGGGATAATAACTTACTGAAGTGTGCCCTTCCGGAGTTGGAGTTTTTATATATTGTTTTACACTGTTGTGTTGAACAATAAACTTCGTTATCATTGTACCCGCTTTTGTTTCCGCAAAAACACGCTCCATATCCGGACGAACCGACAGATTATATGAATATAAAATTGTAATAAATGTAGCAATAACAACCCATAAATACATAGTTTTTCTCACATAATTAGCACTAATTTTTCTTATTGTATCACAATTATTTTTAAAAAACTAGCATTTTATATGCATAAAAACAAAATATTCATATTTTTGTAACCTTTTTTAGCATAATCGTTGTGAGCGATTTTTCTCTCTTTTCGTCATTCTCAGGCTTAAGCGGATAATTAGGGTATAAGTGAACCAACTTATCACTCCGAATTTTGCGCAAAATTATTCTTTTTTATGTGTTTTACCGGCGCCTCATAATCTCGTGCGACATCTTCTATTTCGTCTGAAAGTTCAAATATTACAACCTTTTGCGCTTCACTTAAAATAGGAATTACTTTTTCATTTAGATAGTCTAGCAAAATAGTTTCGTGCTCTTGTCTGTATAATGTAGCATGATTGCTCCCATCGTACAAAATAAACGGTTTACTAGGTGCTTCATATCGCGCCTTAATTAAAAAAACCAGTTCATGTTCATGCGTTATAATTACTTCATAATCGGCTTCATTTTGCATAATTTACCACATCTCCCGACCTTTTTTAAGACATATATCCGAAAATTTTGATACTTGCTTTTTTATATCAGATATTGCGCCTTTTCCAATCCCTAATGATGGTGTTTTAACAAACGAACTAGCCAAATTGTCGGCACCGTTTAACACAACTTCCGAAACACTTAAACCCCATTTAGCCAGTTTTAATGCAACACCTGCGCTTAAAACTACACTACCTAATGCACCTTCAACACATCTTTTCATTTTTATCCCCATTTTTGCGAGTATAACAATTATTTTTGTTTGTGTCAAAATGTTTATTGCAAGTGGATACACGGATATTTATCCTTGTAGATGGGCTATGCCTTTTAAACTGCTAACGAGGACAAGTTTAAAAGGATTGTGTTTAAGCGCTCGATGCTTGCCAGTCGGGGGGCTAATGCGCTATGCTTTACTTCTTTAAACCAAATTATATATTAATCTTGAGGTGTATTAACGCCTCTTTTTTTATGTTTGTCTCCTTTTATTATCTATTTATAAATAAATTTGTGCTAGTTTGAAAAAAAATTAATTAAAGGAAGAAAAATATGACAAAGATTGCTATTTGTGGCGTTATGGAAAGTATCGGACGCGAAATTTTGAGTTTTTTTGAAGAAGACGGTGTTAATGTCTGTGATATTATCGCTTTAGAGCCTAAAGCACCCATGGGAACTATGGTTTCATACGGCGAAGATGATGATTTAGACGTCTTAAATTTGGACGATTTTGATTTTTCAAAAACAGATATTGTTATTTTTGCAACTCCAAGCGAACTTACCAAAAAATATTTACAAAAAGCAATTAATGCCGGTGTAAAAATTGTTGATTGCTCAGGTGCTACATTTACTAATCAAGATGTGCCAATGTTGGTATATGGTGTTAATGATGCTTTATTATCAAGTGCAAAAAATGTTGTTTCTGTTCCATCGGCATTTGTCACTCAAATTTTGCAGCCTTTGGCAAAAGTTAACGAAGAACTTAATGTTATCAGGATTAACGTCAGCACATATTTATCTACTTCGGTTTATGGCAGAGAAGCTATGGACGAATTGTTTAATCAGACACGCAAAATTTTTATGAATTCTACTTTGGTCGATGATGAAACAATTTTTAAAAAACAAATTGCATTTAATGTTCTGCCCCAAGTTGGCGAATTTATCGGCGAAGAAACAAAAACAGAATGGGAAATTAATGCCCAAATTAAAAAAGTGTTGGGGGGAAATATGAAAGTGCATGCAAACTGCGCTTTTGTGCCCGCTTTTATCGGCTCGGCCATGTTTGTTAATGTCGAATGTTTGAACGAAGTTGATGTCGATAATGTGCGCCAAATTATGCAACAAACCAACGGAATTGTCGTTTTTGATAAACAAGTAGACGGAGGTTATGTTAGCTTAACCGATGTTCAAGGCGAAAACGATATTTATGTTAGCAGACTTCGCCAAGATTTGTCGGTAGAAAACGGCTTTTCATTTTGGGTTGTCGCCGATAATTTACGAGCCTGTATGGCAAAAAATGCTTTTAATATCACAAAATTATTGCTCAAAAAATAAGTGAGGCTGCAATGGTTAAGTTTCTTAAATTTTTTTTAATCTGCTTGCTGATTAATTTGCAAATCAATTTTGCGAGTGCTCAAGATATTAATCAAGATTTTGAATTTACTCAACTTTCTAAAAAACTTTCTAAAATGGAAGATGTCTTAAAAAATGGCGATTACACTTTAGAAGGAATCGAAGAAAATTCTAAATTTTTGTATGACTTGTCCGGAGTGTTGCAATCGGTTAAAAAAGAAAATGAAAAAGAACTTAAAACCGCACAAAAACAACTCGAAGCGTTAGGTGATGAGCCTCAAGATGATACTGAAGAACTTGAGGAAATGGCTCAAAAAAGAAAAGAATTTAAAAATAATGTAGCAATATTAAAAAATCGAATCGCCGAAACTGATATATTACAAGTTAAAATTGATGAACTTAATATCTTAATTTTAAATTCTCGCAATCAGAAACTTATCGGTTCTCTGGTTAATAAACAATCGGCCCTAATTGAGCCGCAAACTTTTATATCATCAATTAAACTTATTGTCGGCTTTTTTTGGGATATTGTTAAATCGCCAATTGTTTGGTATCAAAACGACCTTAACGAACAGGCAAAAAATTATGTTTTAAGTTATGTTATACCTATCGTATTTATTTTAGTTATCGCATTGTGGATAGGCCTTTTATTACGCCGATTAATTATGAATAATTTGGGATATCGAAGCGATATTGATAATCCGCGTTATGGGCAAAAAATTTTGGCGGCGATTTTTGTTGCTGTTGCATATGGTGTTATCCCGTCAATGATTATCGGCAGTTTTTTGTTATGGTTGATAGGAACAAAAATTTTTACCATAGGATTGTTCGGTATTGTACTAAACAGTACGTTGTTTTATTTCTTATATGTAATTTTGGCTCGTGCAATTGCTCGTGTTACTTTTGCCCCATATAACGAAAAATGGCGCCTTATGAATGTGTCTACACCTAAAGCTATAGATATTGTTAAAGCCCTATATTTAAGTATTGTTTTAATAGGCTCTATTTCGCTTTTAGAACATATCGCCATAACTTCAAAATATTCTAAAGAACTGTTAAATGTTTTAATTACAATTTCTTGTGCCGTTAAAGCATTTGTTATTACTTTGCTTGTCAGCAAAATTTTTTCTTCAAACGATGCCGTTGCTCCATCTAAGTCAGATGATGATGACACAGATGAAAGCATTTCTTTATCTACAAAAATTGTATTTACCTCTGCTATTATCAGCATTATCACGTTTGGTATTTCGGTGTTCGGATATCCGGAACTTTCGGCATATATATTAAATCGAATAATTTTAACTGCCATTATTTTATGTGTTTTTTTGATTATACATCGTCTGTTATCCGAAGTTATGAAAAGAATTTTATTGCTCGGTTTTTGGGGAAAAACATTTAAAATAAGAAGAAAGGTTTTATCTAAAGTTAATTTCGGATTGGGCTTGCTACTTAACCCTATTATTGCCTTATTATTTATTTTTGTGGCTCTCAATTTGTGGGGATTATCCGGCAGTTTTATAATTCATGTTGCTAAAAAAATATTGTTCGGATTTAAAATTGGCGGTATTCAAATTTCTTTAATTGCCATAATTTTGGGAATTGTGGTGTTTTTTGCTTCTTTAGCCGCCGTTAAATTTGCTAAAAATCATCTCACAAACAATGTTTTTGCAAAACTTAATATGGACGAAGGTATTAAGCATTCTTTATCCTCAGGTATCAGTTTTGTCGGTTTTATAATCTCTATTTTGCTTGCCGTTACCGTTATGGGCGCCGATTTAACGAATCTGGCCGTTATTGCCGGTGCATTATCGGTCGGTATCGGTTTTGGTTTGCAAAACATTATTAATAACTTTGTTTCGGGAATTATTATATTATTTGAACGGCCATTTAAAGTCGGCGACTGGGTAATTTTGGATAATCAGGAAGGAACAATTAAACAAATAAATATTCGCTCTACCGAACTTGAAACATTTAATCGAACAAGTGTTATTATACCAAATGCAACTTTGCTATCTTCTTCAATTATTAATTTAACACACGGCAATAATTGGACCAGACAAACTATTAAGGTCGGTGTTGCGTATGGTAGTGATGTTAAAAAAGTGACGGAAATTTTACTTGATTGTGCTAAAAACAGCAAAAAAGTTCTTAAAAATCCGGCACCTTACGTTTTATTTCAAAACTTCGGACCAAGTTCTTTAGACTTTGAATTGAGATGCTATTCAAGTAATATTTGGAACGGGTGGGATATTCCGAGCGATTTACGTTATGAAATTAATAAACGTTTTATTGAAGAAAAAATTGAAATTCCTTTCCAACAACTTGTTATTCACCGAGGTGATAAAGTTTCGTCAGATGCACAATTTTATGCTCATAAACAAGATGAAATTTAAAAATTTGCCGCCGTTTGAAAAAATGGCGGTTTTTTTAGACCATTAACTTGAAAATAAGTCTTGCTTTTTTTATTTGTTTATGCTTTTTAAAAACATCGTGCCGGTTTAGCTCAGTTGGTAGAGCAACGCATTCGTAATGCGTGGGTCGAGTGTTCGAGTCACTTAACCGGCACCATTTTTTTAAACACTCATCCGAACTTATAAATTTTCAAAATTTTTGAAAATTTGCGTTGCTATCTCTGGCTCATAGGCTCTCTTTGTTC
>JAZRHJ010000170.1:0-2821 GCA_045644695.1 Alphaproteobacteria bacterium
ACTTTGGCAGAAGTTGTGGGGCAAAATCATATTGTCGGGGTTGTTGCTCCAATAGGCAGAATGCTTGCTTCAAACAAAATTACTTCTTTTATTTTATGGGGACCTCCCGGTTGCGGAAAAACCACTATTGCCAGACTTATTGCCGAGCATACAAATTTATATTTTGAACAAATTTCGGCAGTTTTTTCCGGTGTTGCCGATTTAAAAAGAGTTTTTCAATATGCAAAAGACCGGCGCACCACACAAGGGAAAGGCACATTGTTGTTTGTAGATGAAATTCATAGGTTTAACAAATCGCAACAAGATGGTTTTTTGCCTTATGTTGAAGATGGAACGGTGATTTTGGTTGGTGCAACAACAGAAAACCCGTCGTTTGAATTAAATGCTGCTTTGTTGTCAAGATGTCAAGTTTTTGTTCTTAACAGGCTTAATACTGATGATTTTGAAATTTTGCTTGAAAGAGCCGAAAATATAATGGGTAAAAAATTGCCGGTTGATGAAGAAGCCAGAACTTTTATGAAAGATACGGCTGACGGTGACGGACGCTACATTTTAAATTTGGCTGAAAGTGTGTGGTCGTATGCTAAAGAAGGTGAAATTTTTGATAAAGACAGTATTGTAAATATTATTCGGTCTCGTGCGCCTGTTTATGATAAAGGCAGAGACGGTCATTATAATTTGATTTCGGCAGTACATAAATCTTTGCGAGGTTCTGATGTTGATGCCGCATTATATTGGGTTGCAAGAATGTTATCATCGGGTGAAGACCCCAGATATATATTGCGCCGGTTAATAAGGTTTTCGGTTGAAGATGTTTCTTTGGCCGATCCTAATGCAGTTACGCAAGCACTTTCTTGTGCTGAAGTATATGAAAGATTAGGCTCGCCGGAGGGAGAACTTGCCATTATGCAATTAACGGCATATTTGGCAACTGCGCCAAAATCTGCCGGAGTTTATAAGGCAATGCACAAAGCGTTTGATTTGGCAAAACAAACCGGCTCATTAATGCCGCCAAAACACATTTTAAATGCTCCGACAAAATTAATGAAGCAATTAGGTTATAAAGAAGGTTATATCTATGACCAAGATTTAGAAGACGGTTTTTCGGGGCAAAACTATTTTCCTGACGTAATTAACCGTACTAAACTTTATTATCCGGTTGAACGAGGTTTTGAACGTGAGATAAAAAAACGGATAGAATATTTTGATAATTTAAGAAAAGAAAAACAGGCAAAAAATGGACTTAAATAAACAAATACGAAAAATAGTGGTTTCTGAAAAGGTTTATAAGAAAATTTCGCAGAACTTGGCAAATGCTCTCATAATGTCTGGTTATGAAATTGAGGTCGTGCCGGAAATTACAGCGCAGTTAGCAGAAAAATTAGAAAAAGAACATAATGCAATTTTGGTTTCGGGAAATATCGAAGCAGCAAATTTTGATATAAAAGATTACGGAATTGAAAAATTAGATGAGTACCTTACTCAAGAAAGTAAACCTGTTAAACAACAAAAAATATATGTACCAAGAACGATTGGAAAGCCTATTAAGAAAAAAGGGGGAAGATAATGGCCGGCGTAGAAATTGTAAAAGTAAAAGAAATAGATGACGGAATGCGTCTTAATAGGTGGTTTTTGAAATATTATCCGCTTTTAACCATGGGCAGGTTACAAAAATTGTTGCGTACAAAACAAATTAAAGTTGACGGTAAAAAAGCAGAAAGCAATTTAAAACTTGTTACGGGGCAAGAAATCAGAGTTCCGCCTCTTGATAATGAAAAAGCACAGAATAATGTGGGTTTTGTTTCAAAATCAGATACCGAATTTATACAATCAAAGGTTTTGTTTAAGGATGAAAATATTATTGTCATTAATAAACCGTCGGGTTTGGCAGTGCAAGGAGGTACTAATACCGAACGTCATATAGACGGAATGCTTGAAGCACTAAAGTTTGAGTGTGAAGAAAAACCGAAATTAGTACACCGAATCGATAAAGATACAAGCGGAATTTTGGTGTTGGCAAGAAATAGAAAATATGCCGAGTTGCTAACTAAAGCATTTAAAGAACATAGTTTAAGAAAAACATATTTGGTGCTTGCTTTTAATAAACCTAAATTAAATGAAGGCGAAATTAAAGCCCCTCTTGAAAAAATAAAAGAAAAAATGGAAGTTGTTGAAGGCGGAAAAAGAGCATTAACTACTTTTAAGCTATTAGATAATGTCGGTGAAAAATTTTGCTTTCTTAAAGCAGAGCCTTTAACGGGACGGACGCATCAAATTAGGGCGCATTTAGAGTTTTTGGGAACACCTATTGTGGGCGATGAAAAATATTATGGTAGTCAAAGAATTAAACCGGCAAATTTAAGTTCAAAACTTCATCTTCATGCGTTTAAAATAGATTTATCATCAATTTATAATAAAAGATTGGTTGTAAAAGCCCCTTTGCCTGATTATTTTGTTAAAGATTTAGAATTTTTGGGTATGCAAGTTAATGAGGGTTAAAAATATGAAGAAGTTTTTAAAATTTATGTTATGGTCATTGTCCGTGCTGTTGTTGTTAATTATCGGCACGGCTTTTGTATTTATAAAAACATTTGATTTAAATAAATATAAAACGCAAATTTCTGATATTGTTTATGAAAAAACAGGAAGAAAACTGACACTTAACGGTCATGCCGGCTTAAAAATTTCTTTAATTCCTACCATAGAGTTAAATGATGTTACATTTTCCAATGCATCTTGGGCAAAAAATCCTAATATGATAGAAGCAAAAACTATTGATGTAACTTTTTCTTTAATGCCATTATTAAAAAAAGAACTAGTG
>JAZRHJ010000171.1:0-3660 GCA_045644695.1 Alphaproteobacteria bacterium
ATTCTGATATTGTTATTATTACGGTTGACAGCCAAAAAGAATTAACCGATAACAGGCTTATCTTGCTTGATAGCAATGTTAAAATTATGGAACAAATTGTTCCTCAAATTGTCAAATTTGCTCCAAATTGTATTATGCTTATTGCAACAAATCCGGTAGATGTGATAACAAAATATACATTGAATATATCGGGTTTTGCAAAAGAAAAAGTTATAGGTTCGGGAACTGTTTTAGATACTGCTCGTTTCAGAACAATGTTGGGGCAATATTTTAAAATATCACCAACTTCCGTGCATTCGTATGTTTTGGGTGAGCATGGGGCTTCTTCTTTGGTTTCTTGGTCTAGTGCTACAATTGGCGGAACGAGTATTGAAAAATATGCAAAGCATATTGGTATAGACTTAGCAGATGATTTTAAAGAAAAAATATCTGAAGATGTAATAGATGCTGGTTTTAAAATTTACAGAGGAAAAAAGGCTACATATTATGGAATTGCGGCTTCGCTTATAAAAATTTGCGAATCAATCATTAAAGATAAAAAACAAGAACTTACAGTTTCGGTGCTTCATGAAGATATATGCGGTATTAAAAATGTTTGTTTATCACTTCCTGCAACAGTCGGAAGAAATGGAGTTTCCGGTGCAATTATTCCTGCACTTAACGATAAAGAAATGATAAAATTAAAGCAAAGTGCAAATGCTATGCAAATTGCTTTTGAAAGTATAAAAAATAGTTGAAAAATTAAAGTTTTTGGTTATTATTAACAACAGATGTATTTTAATAAAATTGTCTGTTATTTTGTTATGAGGAGTAAAAATTATGGAATTTGCATTGATTTTAATTTTATTTTGTTTTGTAGCATTGGCATCATCTGTCAGAATTGTGCCTCAAGGTTATGAGTGGACGGTTGAAACGCTCGGCAAATATACAAGGACACTATCACCGGGGCTTAATATTACAATTCCGGTTATTGAAAAAATCGGTGCAAAAGTCAGTCGCATGGAACAGGTTTTAGATGTTCCGTCACAAGATGTTATTACAAAAGATAATGCTATGGTAAGAGTTGACGGCGTTTTGTTTTTTCAAATTCAAAATGCGGCCAATGCAGCATATCAGGTAAATAATTTAAATGTGGCAATTTTAAACCTTATAATGACAAATATAAGAACGGTTATCGGTTCGATGGAAATAGATGAATTGTTATCACAACGTGATGATATTAATCATAAACTTTTATCGGTTGTTGATGAAGCAACTGTTCCTTGGGGTGTAAAGGTTACTCGTGTAGAAATTAAGGATATTACGCCTCCAGCCGATTTAATTGATTCTATGGCTCGCCAAATGAAAGCAGAACGCGATAAACGTGCCAATATTTTAGAGGCTGAAGGTATCAGACAATCTGAAATTTTAAAAGCAGAAGGTGAAAAACAATCTGCTATTTTAGCAGCAGAAGCGCAAAAGCAATCGGCAATTTTGGTTGCTGAGGCCCAAAGAGAAGCTGCTTTTAAAGAAGCAGAGGCCAGAGAACGTTTGGCACAAGCAGAGGCAAATGCAACAAAAATGCTATCTGATGCCATACAAGAAGGAAATCCTCAATCCCTTAATTACTTTTTAGGTCAAAAATATATTGAAGCATTGAAAGGTATTGCAACTTCACCAAACCAAAAACTTTTGATGTTACCAACCGATACAAACAATGTAGCGGGCTCTTTAGCAGGTATTGCCGAAATTGCAAAGGAAGTTATGAATAAAAAATAAATAATTTAGTATTAAGCGGTGTCTTTAAAATGTGTAGTGTGGGAGAATTTTAGATGGCTTTTTTCGGTTGGATTAATCAAATAGATTATTTGGCATGGCTTACACTTGGTCTTATATTTGTTATTTTGGAATTATTTGTGCCGGGGGTATATCTTTTATGGTTTGGTTTTTCTTCGTTTACCATGGGCTTTTTAGTTTTATTTATAAATTTTACTCCTGTTGAAACATGTATTGTTTTTTCACTGTTAACAGCAATGTATTCTGCTTTTGGTTGGTGGGCTTATGCTAAAATATTAAAGAAAAATTCGGAAAAAAATAAATATCTTAATGATATGGCAGGGGCTTATATAGGTAAAATTTATTCATTAAGTCAAGATGCTACAGAAGGTAGAGCAAAAGCAAAAATAGGAGATAGTTTTTGGATTGTTGAAACTCAAGATGAAAACTTAAAAAAAGGTGATAAGGTTAAGGTTATCGGAGTTGATAACGGCGTAATACTAAAAGTCGAGAAATATGAAAAAAATAAAGAGTGATGACTTTAGATAAATGTAAAAATTAGAACACTAATTGAAATCAGACCATAAAAAATATACTTAATTGCTAATTGATTTTTAATAATATTAAGTTATTATTGTGCTCATATTTTTGAATGAATAAGAGGTTAATATGAAAATTAAAATTTTAATTGCTTTTTTGTTGTGCTTTTTTTCTTTGCCCGCTAATGCCGAACTTGAAATTGATATTACGGGCGCAACGCGTGAACCAATGCCAGTGGCGTTTCCTGAAATGGTTGATAAAACTACCAGCACTCAATGGTTTGGAACCTATGCTGATAAAATAAGAGATGTTATATTAGCCGATTTGGAAAGAAGCGGTTTATTTCGTTTGATTGATGAAGACAGTTATATTGAAGATATAACTTCAATTGACCAAAAACCTACGTTTGTTGATTGGCAAGCAATTAAGGCACACGCTCTTATTCAGGGTGAAGTAAAAGAGAACACAGATGGTAAACTTAAGGTTGATTTTAGATTGTGGGACGTTATTGCAAGTAATCAACTGCATGGGCAATCGTACACTACATCAAAGGATAATTGGCGCAGAATTGCCCATATAATTGCAGATTCTATATATGAAAGATTAACAGGTGAAAAAGGTTATTTTGACACCCGCATAGTATATATATCCGAAAGTGGTCCGGCAACAAAACGTGTTAAACGTTTGGCAATTATGGATCAAGATGGTGAAAATCATAAATTTTTGACATCTGGCGCATCTATGGCTTTAACACCTCGTTTTTCGCCAAACCTACAAAAAGTATCATATTTGTCTTTTTCTGGTTCGGCACCGAAAGTGTATGTTATGGATGTTGAAACTGGTCGACAAGAACTTTTAGGTAATTTTCCTGGTATGACATTTGCTCCGGTGTTTTCACCCGATAGTTCAAAAGTGTTGCTTTCGTTTGCCTCAAACGGAAATACCGAAATTTATGAGATGGATTTAGTCAGAAAAACAAGTAAACAATTAACCAGACATCCGGCAATTGATACATCTCCGACATATTCACCTGATGGTGAAAAAATAATTTTCAATTCTGACAGAGGCGGAAATCAACAACTTTATGTTATGGATTCTGATGGTTCAAATGTTGAGCGTATAAGTTTTGGTAATGGTCGTTATGCGACACCGGTTTGGTCACCAAGGGGTGATTATATTGCATTTACTAAAATGTCAGGCGGACAATTTTATATTGGTGTGATGCATCCAGATGGTTCGGGAGAACGTTTGCTGGCCAGCGGTTATTTGGTCGAAGGTCCTACATGGTCACCAAACGGACGTGTTTTGATGTACTTTAAGCAAGATGCAGGCACATCGCGCAAAAATGCTCCTGTGCGTTTGTAT
>JAZRHJ010000172.1:0-10888 GCA_045644695.1 Alphaproteobacteria bacterium
GTAACACACTAATTAAAGAACTAAACTTATATAACCAAACATATTGCGGTTGCCACCCAAGAGAATAAAAACATTATAAACTAAGGCAACTTTTTAAGAAAAATATTTCTTTTCATTTAATATCATTTATAAAAAATACTCCGTAAAAAATTTTACGGAGTATTATAAATTAACTTAAAAAATAATTTCTTAAAAAGTTTGGTAAATCGGCTACATTTACTCTAACTTGCTCCATCGTATCTCTATCTCTAACCGTAACGGAAGCCGGCTCTTGTTCGATAGTTTCAAAATCTACCGTTAAACAAAGCGGTGTTCCGATTTCATCATGACGACGATACGCTTTACCGATATTGCCTGTATTTTCAAGCGCTACACGACCGATACCAAGTTTTAACAAATTATTTTTAATTTCATAACATTTTTGCATAATTGCTTCGTTATTTTTCTTTAAAGGAATTACGGCAACCTTAATTGGTGCTAAATGTTTTTTAAGTTTTAACACAATTCGGCTGTTACCCTCGCCTAAATCTTCTTCGGTATATGCTTCTGTCATCACAGCCAAAACACCTCTGTCAACACCCATTGACGGTTCAATAACATACGGCACAACCCATTTATTATTTTCTTCATCTCTAATACAAAGTTTTGTCGTAGATTCCGGATTTTGATGACAATGCGCCTCTAATTCAAACTCTTCTTGAGATTTTGTATGATTACCCAAATCATAATCTCTGCGGTTAGCAATACCCTCAAGTTCTTCCATACCATGCGGAAAACGATATTCAATATCATAACAGGCTTTAGCATAATGAGCCAAATCGGCATCTGGAGTGGTATAAATATTTATATTTTCTTTTTTCAAGCCCTGTTCTTCCCACCACTTAATGCGCGCTTCTTTCCACATTTCATGCCATTTTTCATCTTCACCGGGAGCCACAAAAAACTCCAATTCAGCTTGTTCAAATTCGCGTACACGAAAAATAAAATTGCGTGGGGTAATTTCATTTCTAAACGATTTACCGATTTGAGCAATACCAAACGGAAGTTTGCGAGAAGTCGAGTCTACAACATTTTTAAACTGCACAAATATTGCTTGTGCTGTTTCCGGACGTAAATATGCCAAATTTTCATCATTTTCAACCGGTCCTGTTTGTGTTTTAAACATCAAATTAAACGGACGAGGTTCGGTTAAGTCTGTTGAACCGCAAAGCGGACATTTACCATCAGTCAGATGGTCTGCTCTAAAACGTCCTTTACATTTTTTGCAATCTACCATTGGGTCTGAAAACGTATCCTCATGACCGGAATATTTCAAAACCTTGCGATTTGTTAAAATTGCAGCATCTAAACCTTCGACATCATCACGTTCATAAACCATAGAACGCCACCAAGCGGCTTTTAAATTATTTTTTAACTCAACACCTAACGGACCATAATCATACACACCTTGCATACCGCCGTAAATATCGGCATTTTGAAAAATAAACCCTCTTCTTTTACATAGTGACACAAGTTGTTCCATAGTAGTTGCAGACATTTTTCATTTTCCTTATTCATATTGATTAAATATTAACATTTAGGTTTTATATTATATAAAAATAAATTGCAAGAGGAGAGTGTAAAATTATGAAAAAAACAAAAGTAGCACTTGTATACGATTTTGATGAAACATTGAGCACAACTTATATGCAAGATTATGTTTTAATACCAGAATTAGGTATGAAACCCGAAACTTTTTGGAAAAAAGCAAACCAATGGTCTGTTGATAATTGCGCCGACCAAATTACCGGTAGCATGTACTATTTTACAAAAGTTGCTCGCGAAAAACAAATTAAACTTACAAAAGAAAATTTATTTTGTTGCGGTGAAAAAATAGAATATTATGAAGGGGTTGAAACATGGTTTGATCGTATAAACGCCTACGGCAAATATCTTGATTTAGACATTGAGCATTACATAATTTCTTCAGGATATGAAGAAATTATTGAAGGTTGTTCAATAAGAAAATATTTTAAAGATGTTTTCGGCTGTTCGTTTGCATTTGACGATGAAGGATATCCGGTTTGGCCTGCCAGAGTAATTAACTATTCTACAAAAGTTCAATATATCTCTAAAATAAACAAAGGATTAAAGAAAACCGACGATAAAGCCGTAAATGAATATACTCCTGATGAAAAACGCAGAATACCATACAGACGCATTATATATTTTGGCGATGGCCTGACAGATATTCCGTCAATGAAAATGGTAAAAGATCGAAATGGTAACGCAATTGCCGTGTATAAGCCCAAAAGCCGTCAAAAAGACCGAGCGATTAAACTGTTGAGAGATAACAGGGTTAATTTTGCTTTACCAGCCGACTATTCTGAAGGTAAAGACATTGATACGGTTGTTAAAACCATATTACATAAAATTGCGACCGAAAGAGATTTGGAAATTTTAAAAGAAAAAGAAGAAAAAAAGAAAAAAGGCAAATAATAAAAAAGCACCTCTCAAGGTGCTTTTTTTATCAAGGTTAAGTGTTCTAACGCAAGCCTAAAGCATGGAAAAAATGCTTATGCTTTACAAGCCACAAACGAGGAACATTGCAATCATGACACCGTTTAAGAGCCTCGAATTTATCCAACTCATACCAACTATACCAATCTGCCAAAGTAAAACAACCTTGTGGAGAGTGGTAATACAATTTTCGGTAGGCTAAACGGCCATAATTTTTTGCTTTCTCACGAAGTTCGGCATCTGAGAATATAACGCTCAACATATAGGCATCACCCTCAGAAATAATAGTTCTAAGCCCACCATTATTTGCGACCGCAACAACTCTTTTTTCATAGTCTTTAACGCTATTGTTATACTTTAGCCACACAACCGCTGCTTCAATATGTTTTTTATACAAAAAGTCATACGTGAAGCAACGCAGATAATAACCATTATAGGTTTTTGATGACTTGGTATAACTCAGCTGACATTGTTCCATACCGTTATAAACCGTATCTTCGCCAAGCTTCATAAGCATGCCCTTAAACGTATCGTTACTTGAGCACATCTTCAAATAAAATGTGCGCGTCAGCCCATAGTTTTCCATAGCCTCATCAACTCTACGTTCAACCAACTTCGCATTTTCTGCTATACGATTTCGCTTTTGCTTTTCGACCGTATCAAAATTTGAAGACATCAATAGATCAAAAGAACGGGGAGGAAGAACCTCGCGCAAAAAATTCTTACAATCAGACTTTTGCTGCAAATCTTCACAAGAATCTTTCACAATCGAAACCAGAGTATCTTTCCCAAGAAAGCGATAAAACATCTCTAACAATGGCAATGATAGTGTATACCCATCTCGAACCATTTTTCGAATGTTAACAACATCTTTGTTGGTAACAGCCATTTTCATAATTTCCAACTGATCATTAGCGGAAATTTTTGATACATAAACTTTACTCATAAATCATAATTGTTTTAACTTAATAATTCTAAATTGTCAGTATGATATCAAAAAAAATTTTTTTGTCAACCTATAAAACAAATGATAAGAAAAAATATCAAAATCTTCTGTCTATAAAAAACTTGTTAATTATGCCAACTGATATATTGCCAAATCACCTAAATTAATATCTATTTAAAAAAAGTTAGTTTACGAGACGGTTAGTAGGTGAAGTCGTGATTTATAATACAGGATATGAAGCAATAATTAGTGGCTTATTGGCTGTTTTAATTGCTCAACTTTTAAAGTTGTTAATTTTTTATTTTAAGACCGGAAAAATTGATTTTGAATATTTATCCACCACCGGAGGTATGCCCAGTTCCCACAGTGCCGGTGTTTGTGCCTTAACAATATCGGTAGGATTAATAGAAGGTTTTAACTCTGTTATGTTTGCAGTTAGCGGAGGTTATGCATTGGTCGTTATGCACGATGCTGCAGGTATACGAAAAAACACCGGTAAAATTGCAAAACAGTTAAATCAAATTATACGTGATTTTTATAAGTCAGATTTAAAAACAAAATCATCCCAATTAAAAGAACTCTTAGGTCATACACCTAACGAAGTAATTGTCGGAGCATTACTTGGGGCTCTTTTGGCATTTATGTTGCATTATATTTTAATGTAAGCATTTTAAGGGCCACCTTTAATAATAAAAGTGGCCTTTAATTTTGTTTTTATTTTTTTCTTGGTCGCTTGGGCGCATATTTTTCATAAGCCGTTTGTACCCACACATACAGTGGCTCCGTTTGTTCGATATTCCGTTAATATACATGATAATCAAAATGTGTAGACGTATTACCACAAAAGTATGTTTTATCAAACTATAATCAAAGCCGCTTTTTATTAACTTTATATTACAAAATACAGTTTTATCACCAAAAAACTTGACTGGATTTATAACATATGATACACTAAGTTATATGGATACATTTGGGAGAAAAATTATGAAAAAGTTGATTTTATTATGCGCATTGTTTGGCATGTTTTATGCTTATGATGCAAACTCTAAAGTTTGTTTTTTAGCGGACCCCAATTGTAAAACAGGCAAGAGCCTTACAACCAACACAAAGCACAATAACACAACACCTCCCGATCAGAAGTGTCCGGCAGAATATAATCTGCTTGAAAGCCAAAAATGTCATGCAAAAAAATATAAAGAATGTATTGATCCCCAAAACGACAGTTTTTTCAAGGACCTTGGCTGTGATATAGATAATGGATACTATAGTATAAATGATCCACAACATCTTGCTTATATACAAGCAAAATATCCTGGGCATATTTTTGATAAAAATAATATAGAGTGTGATATTTGTTCTAACCAAACCAGATGCAGTGACAATTTTAAGCATTGTACATCTCCTTTAGTAGGAAGAGGAGAATCTTGTGAGGAAATCAATAAGGATTATTTTGTAGATGATAACCCCTATAAATTTACCAACTGCATTTGTGATGAGGAAACATATCCCTATACAGAAGAAAATTGCCATTATGAATTGTCAGGAAGATGCGAAGGTGATAATGGCATAAGATGGAAATATTGTACCAATAATAATTGTGAATATTCCACAAAAGAAGCATGCGAAAGCACATTGGAGCATTCGGTATGCACACAAGATTCAGAAGGTTGTTGGAATTTTGCTGGATGCCAAGATGGTTATGCATATGGAAAAGAGGTTAATGATCGTTTTAGTGCATATAGACCGGCAAAATGTGTAAGTTGTAATATTTATAACTATGAAGATACCTCTGACAACTTCATAACCTACATTGGAGTGTGCCCAACAGTTCGGTTTAAGGCTGATGTTACAACGCCTTATCCTGAATCTATAGTTTCATTAACAATTTCAGAAAACCAAAAAGTTTATGGTGAAAATCATACGTTAGAACTTGATAAGCACAGTCTTAAATTGCGAGCTAATTCTTACATAGATAGTTTGCATATAATTGGAAAAAATGCAGTTTACCTAATATCAGGACGTCGTGAAAATGGAACCGGGTATCCCCAAATGCATGATATTGATGTAGAGGTAAAATCATTATATCCACAGTCTATACCGCAAGGAGATATATATACTGGATCACTCCTTTTAACAGGAAAACACAAAATAACAATGATAGGTGATGATGTTGGTGTAAATCATGGCTATTATGACATGGTCAATGCTAATAATTTAATATTAGATAAAGATGCAACTCTTGATATATTAGTAAAAGATTTTGTTAATACCGATTTATCGGTAAATGGTATGCATTTTCCTGCTAGTGAACCAAATCAAGAAAAAAGTACCATCAACGGAACAGTAAATATTACTATTGAAAATATGTATCACGGTCCACGTGCAATTTCTTATGGTGGTGGAGATGTTGTGTTTAACGGAGATGTTAACATCAAAATGTCTGGCATTAATAGTTCCTCCAAAACTAGCGCAGGAGTATCCTTAGGCATAGACAGTAGATGTACAGAAATGCCAAAGCTAACTTTTAATGGTAAGTTAGATATGGACTTAGATGGGACAAATTATGCAATTTCTTCTACGCAGAATATCCCGTTGATCTTAAATGGTGATACTAATATTGTAACTAAAAATTTGGATAAAGGTATTGTTAATTATACATCAATTGATTTATATAAAACATTATCTATAAGCCAATCAGGCACAAAAAACTTTTTTGAAGGAGGTAAAAAATCTGTTGAAATTAATGGTAATTATCAATATTTTGACACTATCTTAAATTTTGCATCAGATACTTCTAAATTAGTGTTAAAATCTTCATATATTTATATTAACAATAGTATTTATTTTAATAATCCATATTCGGGTGAATTTTACTCCCCAGACAAATTTGGTCTTAATGTTAAAACAAAAGCGGTCAAAGGAGCAAAATTTGTAATTGATACCAACTATTATGCTACGGAAAAAGAATGTCATACATCATATGATGTTAATGATGAATATTTACCAAATCTGCCAAAAGAATATTGGGAACCAAATAGTGAAGGCACATGTGCTATTGGTAACCTATTTTATGAGGACGGCACATGCGGTGATGTAAAAGAAGATGATGGTTCTAAAGTTCCGGTTGGTATTGTGTTTGCCTTATCTGATGAGAAAGGTGGTTTACCATATAAAGATGTTAAAATCGAAAACAACAAAGCAAATCATGGTAAAGTGATTACATTTAACCATATCAGATTTCCTCGTAATTATGACTATACTTCATATTCAGATACCCCTCTAGATGAAAATTCTGTATATTATATGTTTTATCCTGAAACACCTTTTTATGTTAGTTATTCTTCATGTACCAATTATGTGGCATTTGGATTGGTAGATAGCCACATTGATGATCTTAAAACTTATGCTACGGCAGATGAGGTAAAACAGGCAATAGAAAATTGGGAACCGGATATCTTTAACGGTAAAGAAAACACCAAAAAAATTGCATCTGCTGTATCTACAAATAGTAAATGCTATGATGATACATACAAGTTTAACTCAAGCAAACCAAATTCTGCTGAAGCAAGAACATATTACAGAGCATGTAAGCCTGTTTTGGCAGAAGCGGCTTTAGCCTTTTATCCTCTCAATGTAGACCCTAATAATAGCATTGTGGGTAAGGGAAATTGGCACTTACCATCAATTGGCGAACTATTCCTCTTAAAACCTAAGTTATCAGACCCCGAAATCAATGTGATTGGTGATTTGCCTGCACAAGGAAAACTTTATGTAATGGATTCATTGACTAGCTATGTACATAGGAATACTGATATTTTAGATCGCTACAATTGGGATATGTTTGATGATTTAAAAGATGAACTTTGGCATGATGTTAGTGTTAACAGATATTTATGGTCATCTACACTGGTTGATGACGACCACGTTTGGACCATGCATGGTGGTGGTTTTGCGGCAGGTAACAGAGATAATAATAAATCTAATTATACAATAGCCAGATTTATTCTTGATTTCTAAACATCAACTCCGTACACTAAACCTCCCCGAATAAAATCGGGGAGGTTTGCTATAGTCTGTCTTGGAACCAATACCTGTTTTAAAAGTCACATTCGATGTATATGCAGAATCTTCCGAAGTCGAGTTCATATAAATCACATCCCCAACCTCGTTCATTTCATCTTCTAAAGGGATACCCACGATTTTGGCAATAACTTCAGCGCTTGCCCCAGAATATATAGCATTACCAACCAAAAACTTTTCCGTTTTTAACAACATTATTATTTGCGCAATTGGGACATTTTTTCATAATTTTCAATCTTCGGCAAAAATATCATTAAAAAAGTTACAAAGCAAGTATAAATTTCACAGAAAAAATATGGAAAAACGTAAAAAACTCTTGATTTTTATTTTTTTTATGCTAATAAGTAGACATCTTTCATAATAATAACAATTTGGAGGTGGGGTAACAACCCCGCTTCTTTTTTTAGAAAAGTAAAATAAAATGCAAAAGCACCATTTACAAGATATGTTAGAGCCGGTTATTGACGCATTAGGATACGAAACGATTCGTATTATGACAATCGGCCAAGTTAATCCGACATTACAGGTAATGATTGATGTAAAAGATTATAGTCGCGAAATTGATGTTGAAGATTGCGCAAAAGTCAGTCGTGCCTTATCTGCAGTGTTAGATGAAAAAGACCCTATTAAAGATAAATATTCATTAGAGGTTAGTTCACCCGGTATCGACAGACCGCTTACAAAACCTCAACACTTTAATCGTTTCAAAGATTATGTCATAAAAGTTGAAACATTAAACGAAGTAGAAAAAAGAAAAAGAATTAAAGGCACAAATTTAGGCTTAAATGAAAACAACCAAATATGTGTTGATATGGATGGAAAAGAATATGTAATTGACTTTGATAATATTTCCAAAGCAAAAATAGTGCTTACTGATGAACTTTGGGAAAAATATCAGGCAGAACATGAAACTATTGAACTTTAATTTAAATTAATGAGGAACAAAATGGAAAATCTTGAAAATATGCCCAGACCGGAAATTGTACTAGTTGCAGATACGGTTGCTCGTGAAAAAAATATTGATAAAGAAGATGTTTTTACCGCAATGGAAATTGCCATTCAAAAAGCTGGTCGTTCTCGCTACGGTTTTGAGCATGACATAAGAGCACACATTGACAGAAAATCCGGTGCAATTGCATTGTCACGTTATCGTGAAGTAGTAGAAGACGATGCCGAAATTGAAAATGAAGCGGCGCAATTAAGATTAAGAGATGCCAAATGTTACAATAAAGACATTCAGGTTGGTGAGTTTATTATTGATCCCTTACCCCCTATTGATTTCGGACGCATTGCCGCACAAACAGCAAAACAAGTTATCGTTCAAAAAGTTCGTGATGCCGAACGTAATCGTCAATATGAAGAATATAAAGAAAAAATTGGCACAATTGTTAACGGAACCGTTAAACGTGCAGAATTCGGAAATATTGTTTTAGATATCGGCAAAACTGAAGCTATTTTGCGTCGTGATGAAATTATCCCAAGAGAAAAATTTAAAAACGGCGACAGAGTTCGTGCTTACGTTTTAGACGTTCGCCGTGAAAACAGAGGACCGCAAATTTTCTTATCTCGTACCTGCCCTGAATTTATGGCAAAACTTTTCACATCTGAAGTTCCTGAAATTTATGATGGTATTGTACAAATTATGGGAGTAGCACGTGACCCTGGTTCAAAAGCAAAAATTGCAGTTAAAGCAAATGATGTAACCGTTGATCCGGTTGGTGCATGTGTCGGTTTAAGAGGTATTCGAGTTCAAGCAATTGTAACAGAACTTCAAGGTGAAAAAATAGATATTGTACCATATTCTGAAGACAGAGCCCAATATTTGGTTGCAGCCCTTGCTCCCGCAGAAGTTACAAAAGTTGTAATTGATGAAGAAAATTCGCGCATGGAAGCAGTTGTCCCGCAAGAACAATTTTCAATTGCAATAGGAAGACGCGGTCAAAACGTTAAATTGGCTTCACAATTGTTAGGTGCTGACATTGACGTATTAACCGAAGAACAAGAGCAAGAACGCAGAGCAAATGAAAATAAAGTTCGCTCCGAACGCTTTATGGAAGCACTTGATGTTGATGACATGATTGCACACTTGCTCATCGCAGAAGGTTTCTCAACTATTGATGAGGTTGCTTTCGTTAACTTAAAAGAATTAGCCGAAATTGAAGGTTTCGATGAAGATGTTGCTACCGAATTACAACGTCGTGCAAAAGAATTTGTTGAAAGACGCAATAAAGATTTTGCTAAGAAAAGCAAAGATTTAGGCATTGATGAAGGACTAAAAACTATTGACGGATTAGATCAAGACATGATCATCAAATTAGCAGAAAATGAAATTAAAAATCTTGATGATTTGGCAGATTTAGCCGCTGATGAACTTATAGAAATTTTAGGCGAAAATACTTTAACCCAAGTTGAAGCAAACCGCATAATTATGGCAGCCCGCGAACACTGGTTTGCCGACGAACAATAAGGTAAATAAATGGAAAAAGAGACAAACAGGAAGTGCATTGTTACAGGGCAAATAAAGCCTAAAGACGAGTTATTACGCTTTGTTAAAACTCCGGACAGTCGTTTAGTGCCCGATTTTAACAATAAACTTGAAGGTCGCGGTCTGTATGTCTCTGTTTCCAAAAAAGCATTGCAAAAAGCATTAGAAAAGAATTTGTTTATCAAATCTATTCACCTTCATTTAAAAATTGAAGAGAATTTTTTAACCATTGTGGAACAACTGTTATATAAGAGAGGTTTAGATTCTATAAATCTGGCACGCAAGGCAGGAGCACTTGTTACCGGTTTCGAAAAGGTAAAAGAAAAAATATTAAAAAACAAAGCAGAGTTTCTGATAGAAGCACAAGACGCAAGTCAGGACGGCACTCAAAAAATTAAAGCAATATCTAAACATTTAGACATTATAAATGCGTATAATACTTCAGATTTAGACATTGCCTTAAATAAAGAAAATACGGTACATGTTGCAGTTCTTAAAAGCGACATTGCTAAAATGGTTTATAAAAATTTGAAAAGATATCAAACTTTTCTTGATTAAAAAAGTGGAGAAAAAAACTTATGACAGATGATAATGCAAAAAGCAAATTAACATTATCCGCAAAGTCGACATTAACGTTAAAAAATCCGGCAAAATCCGGAACAGCAGACGGTAAAAAAATGGTTCAGGTCGAAGTGCGTAAAAAACGTACTATCCCAGCCAATGGAGAAACTGTTACTCCAAAGGTTGAAATTGATGAAGCTACCGCACAAAAACTTCGTTTAATTGCCGAAGCAAAAGAACATGAAGCAAAACGTCAAAAAGAACAAGAAGAAAAAGATGCGGCTCGTCTTAAACAACGCCAAGAACAACAAGAAAAA
>JAZRHJ010000173.1:0-2406 GCA_045644695.1 Alphaproteobacteria bacterium
TAACTTTTTAAAAAGGCAATATAAAAATATTGCCTTTTTAATTATTTTAAGATTAAATATATAGAAAAAGGATAGAATATGCAATATTTTAAGAAAATTACATTGTTTGTATTGGGCTTAATTATAATACCTAATGCATTAACGATGATTGATGAATTGTTATTTATTCATGATGATAACATCAGTATGCGTGGATATTTTATAACTGCATATTTGTTGATTTATATTTTTACACCTATGCTTCAATCTCATATTAAAAAACCAATTAACAAATATCTGATTTATACTGTTTTATATTTAATCAGCTTTGTTTTAGGCTTTTTTCTTTATTATGAGATTATATAAAACAAAGCAAATTATCCGCCCTCTTGGTCTTTTTTAGATTTTAACTGTCCGCAAGCGGCCAAAATATCTTGACCTCTTGGCACTCTAACAGGGGCGGCAAAGCCGGCTTTTTCCAAAACAGATGCGAATATTTTTATATTTTCCGGTGTACTTGGTCTAAAAGCACACCCCGGCCACGCATTAAACGGAATTAAGTTAAAACTTGCCCTTAATTTATATTTTTTCATTAAAGCAACCAGTTCTTTTGCATTTTCGACACTATCATTTATGCCATCTAACAACAAATATTCAAACGTAATGTAACGGCTTCCGTCTTTTGATTGATATTCTTGGCAAGCGCTCAAAACCTCATCAATTGAAAACCTATCATTTATCGGCATAATTGTTGACCGAATTTTGTTATTTGGTGCATGCAACGAAACCGCAAGCCTAACACCTGTTTGTTCCAAAGCATGGACAATTTTAGGAGCAATTCCCGATGTTGACATGGTAATACGTCGTCTTGAAATGGCAATACCATCGCCATCGGTTAAAATGTTTAAGGCCTTGATAACATTTTCAACATTATGCAACGGCTCTCCCATACCCATAACCACAATGTTAGATAAATATCTGGTTTCATTAGTGGGGCTTGGCCATTCGCCATAGGTATCTCGAGCCACCATAAATTGACTGACAATTTCAGCGGTTGTTAGGTTTCTGGTCAGTTTTTGGCTTCCGGTATGGCAAAATTTACACCCAACCGCACACCCTACTTGGGTAGAAATGCAAACAGCACCTCTATCTTCTTCAGGAATATAAACCATTTCGACCCGTTGCCCGTCTAAAAATTCTAAAAGCCATTTACATGTTTTGTCTTTAGATAATTGTTTAGCAACAATTTTCGGGCGAGTAATTGTAAAATTTTCCTGCAATTTTTTACGAAAATCTTTAGATAAATTACTCATTTTTTCAAAATCGGTTTGCCCATGAAAATAAAGCCATTGCCAAAGTTGTTTGGCTCTGAAAGGCTTTTCTCCCAAATTTAAAATTTCTGTTTCTAACTCTTGTTTAGAAAGTCCGATAAGTTCTTTTTTCATTATTTTTTACCACATTTTGCACTAATAGCATTGTATGCTCTCATAAAACCCTGTAAAGAATATGTATCTTTGGTTTTTGTACCTCTTGAAGAAATGCCGTCGACAATCATTCTTTCACCACGTTTCATAGCCGCAACCAACTTTTTATCATCTTGAGAAGTTAAAGTCCATGCTTTATCATCTGCCGTAAACAAATTAAAAGTTTCTTTGCCGATTTTCACAACCGTTTTAGATTCGGATTTATAATTATAACCGGCAACAATATTAACGACATCAAAACTTTTTTCAGCGGGTCTATGAGTAACTACCGCATAAATATCGCCACGTTTAGTATATTTTCCTTCATCTTTTTTTGGGGTAGATGCCATATAACACACGTTTTTACCATTTTCTTTGTATGTATACGCAGCCCAATCGCCATAATCGCCAATATGACGAGGTGCCTCCATAGCATTTAGCGAAAAAGGAAAAAAACATAAAGCAAAAAATATATATTTAGTCATTTCATTATACCCATTCATTAACATATTAAAAAAATTATGATTGCATTATAAATTTAAACTGTTAAAAGAAAGCAAACAATTTAAATTTTATAGAGCAGTTTTTATGATTAAAACCGAATATCTAAAACCAGATTCCATTATTAAAGATAAAAATATTTTAAAACTTTTTAATGCCGTTGAAAATCATGGCGGAGTTTTACGTTTTGTAGGTGGTGCGGTCAGAGATGTTTTAGCCGGAATTAAAGGTTTTGAAATTGACTTAGCAACAGATTTATCACCCGATGAATTGGTTGAGGCTTGTCAAGAAAACGGCTTAAAAACTGTTCCCATAGGCTTAAAATATGCCACAACCGGAGTTATAATTTCAGATAAAATTGTCGAAATTTCACATTTAAGAAAAACAAACAGTAGTTATAAATTTTCTTCCGAATTTGACTTTACCGATGATTGGTCAGCCGATGCATCAAAACGTGACTTAA
>JAZRHJ010000174.1:0-4664 GCA_045644695.1 Alphaproteobacteria bacterium
TCGGCAAAAGCCTTCTCAACCAAAGTTATTTCGCCATTCGCATCACCTTTTGTTAAATCGCTGTATCCGTATGTTTCACCTTCCCATATAACTTTTGTTTTAGTTAAATTAGTAAGTTTCCAAGTTACTTTGATTTCCGCTGATCCTGTTCTTTTCTCATCTTTTTGAGATTGTTGCCAATCATATCCATCACAAACATTCATAAAAAAGTCGGTTATTTCTGCAGATAAAATATATTCCGGCAGTGGCGAAGGTGTATTTTGTAGGCACAAATCTTGAGGCATTTTAATAATATTATAACAATCGGCAGTTTGTTCTTCAAATACCTTAGAAAAGTTCATATTTTTTTCCAAAATACGGCCTTGGTTCAAAATAGCTTCTTTATCATAGCGGCGGCAACCGAAAATTCTAAACCTGTAATTACCCATCTTATTAGAATACGGTAAATAATCTGATTGGTTGGATAAATTAAAATCAACATGGTCTAAATATATTGGCGCCATATCACAGCAATTTCTGGCAACTGCCTGATAAACATAATCTTTATAATCAACCGCATAATTTGCTATTTTCGGTTCAGGTTTTTTACAAGTTTGACACGGCCCTGTATCAATCAAAGGACCGCTTTGACATCTTTGACAAGGCCCTGCATCAAATAATGGACCACTCTTATTGTTCGTAGAGCAGGAACCTGTATCAAATAACGGCCCGCTGTTAAAATCAAAAAAACCAGATTTCTTTTCTATAACATTGTTTTGTACTTTTATTTGTTCAGATACATTTTCAGTGGCATTTACGGGCAAAGACGCATTTTTAACCACATTAATTTCAGATGAGTTTTTAACAGGAGATTTTTTAACTTTAGATTTTTTAACCTTATCTTTTTTAATTGTAGCTTTTTTAAACATGTCAGAACGTTTGCCGTTACTTCTTCTTTCCATCATTTCTCTGATAGTATAACCTTTAACATTTTTATATGTAGCGCCTGTATCTTTAATTGCACATAAAGCACTAATAGCACCTATTGCTAAAGCAAAGCATATTTTATGTAACTTTATAAAATTCATTGTTATTCTCCTGTTTATGTATTTGCCGGCATTATACGCCGATAATTTAATGCTTCTGCAATGTGCATTTTAAGCACATTTTTTTCATTTTGCAAGTCTGCAATTGTTCTTGCCAAACGTAAAGTTCGATGATAGCCTCTTGCCGAAAGATTAAACTTATCAGAACACTTAATCAGAAGTTCTTTTGCAGTATCTTCCAACATTACGGCTTTTTCAAGTAAATCACCTTTTAATTGTGAATTAGTATTAAGTTCCGGATAGCCAAATTCAACAAATCGCTCTTTTTGTATTTTACGGGCCTTAATAACCCTTTCCAATACGATTTCAGAACTTTCACCTTTTTCTTTTTCAAAAATATCCCACGGACTAACTTGTGGAACAAAAATATGAATATCTATTCTGTCAAGCAGTGGTCCTGAAATTTTTTCTTGATATTCTTTAGCACACTTAGGCGCTTTTGCACACTCGTGTCCTGGCATTGAATAATATCCGCAACGACAAGGATTCATTGCAGCAATAAGTTGAAAACGAGCCGGATAAAAATGGTGATACTCAGCACGCGAAACCATAATTTGCCCATTTTCTAAAGGCTGTCTCAATGCTTCCAATGTTGCTCGATTAAATTCAGGTAATTCATCTAAAAACAAAACGCCGTTATGCGCTAAAGAAATTTCCCCAGGTTTTGCTTTTTTACCGCCACCTACCAAAGACGGAGTAGAAGCATTATGATGCGGGTCTCTATATGGACGCGTAAAATTCAATTCGCCATTTTTAAGTTCACCTGCAACCGAATGAATAATGCATGTTTCTAAAGCCTCTTGAGCATTAAGTGGAGGTAAAATTGAGGTTAATCTTGAGGCAAGCATAGATTTACCTGAGCCCGGAGGCCCTACCATAAGCATATTATGAGAACCTGCTGCAGCAATCTCTAAAGCCCTTTTTGCACTTTCCTGACCTTTAATATCTGCTAAATCTAGTTTATTTTTTAATGTCACACCTTGCTTGGCAACAGGCTGAGGCAATATTTGATTGCCCTTAAAATGATTTATAAGAGCAATTAAACTGGGAGTTGCAATAACATTTTTTAAGCCTCCCCAAACGGCCTCACTTCCTTGCATCTGAGGACAAACAAGCCCCTTGTTATCTTTATTGCACTTAATTGCAACCGGCAAAATTCCGTTAACAGGCATAATTAAATTATCAAGCCCTAACTCACCTACAATAATATAATCTAAAAGTTCTTCCTGCGGTAAAATTTTCATACAGGCCAAAATTGCGCAGGCAATTGCCAAATCAAAATGAGAACCTTCTTTTAATAAATTTGCCGGAGCCAAATTAACCGTTATACGTTCTGCCGGAAAACTAATACCGATAGCCGAAAAAGCGGCTCTAACCCGCTCTTTACTTTCTGCGATTGCTTTATCAGGAAGACCTACAATATTAAAAGCAGGCATCCCCGAACTGATTTGAACCTGTAAATCAACGTCCAATACTTCCAAACCGCTAAATGCTATTGTATTAATTCTGGCTTGCATAAAATATTACCACCTCGGAATTTTTTCATCTCTGCGCCAACGACGTGTAGGATATGTATCAGATTTCAAATAATCATACTCTGCAGGCAAACGAGGGATAGCAGTTAATCTTACATATCCTCTGTCTTCAAACTCTCTGGCACATTGTTCGGTTGTAACAGTTGCCGAATTATAACAATATACTATAATTCTGGTTTCCATGTCTTGTAAACCTATCATATCGTCCTGATAAGGCAAAATTTTGTATACCGGAGTTTCGTTTTCATAGTTAACGCAACCCGACAACATAATCAATAACGACAAAAGCCAACTAAAATTTATTTTTTTCATACGCATAAAACTTTCAATATAAAGATAGTGCCATAATATAATTAATTTATTAAAATAATCTTTATAAAAAAACACTTGCAAAAATAAAGTTTTTGTGTATATTAGCGCTTGTCCCTTGCCGCTTAAAACATTTTTTTGCGGCTATACATTAACCGGACACTCGATGAAAGTGTCTACTTGTTGAGAATCCATAAGGAGATATAAAATGGCAAATTATGAGAGCGTGCTTATTGCACGTCAAGACCTCGGCGCCTCTCAAGTAAATGCATTAGTTGAAAACTTGAGCACAGTTCTTAAAAATGAAGGTGGCGAAGTTATTAAAGTTGATAATTGGGGTTTAAAAAACCTTGCTTATCGTATCAAGAAAAACCGCAAAGGACATTATGTTTTGTTAAACATTGCTGCTCCTGCAAAAGCAATTTTTGAGTATGAACGTTTGATGAGATTAAACGAAGACGTAATTCGTTATATGACCATCAAAGTTGATGAATTCAACAATGAAATGTCAACAGATGAAGACATTGCATCTGTTCAAGCAGACGTTTAAGGAGAACTAAAATGGCAAAACAATCATTTTTTAAAAGAAAAAGTTGTCCTTTCTCCGGTGAAAACGGATTAAGAATTGACTATAAAGATGTTAAACTTCTTTCCAGATTCATTTCTGAAAAAGGTAAAATTATTCCGAGCCGCATTACATCTGTTTCTGCTAAAAAGCAAAGAGAATTGGCTCGCGCAATTAAACGTGCACGTTACATCGGCTTGTTGCCGTATGTGGCTAATTAAGGGAGGAATGGAACATGGAAGTTATTCTTCTTGAACACGTAGAAAAATTAGGTAAAATGGGCGACAAAGTAAACGTTAAAAACGGTTATGCCCGTAACTACCTCTTACCAAACAACAAGGCTTTGCGTGCAACCGAAGCAAACGTTGCTTATTTTGAAAAACAAAAAGCAGAATTAGAAGCACGCAACCAAGCATTGTTTGAAGCAGCATCTGATAAAGCAGAAAAATTAAAAGGCTTTAAAACAGTTCTTATTCGTCAAGCGGCCGAAACCGGTCAATTGTACGGTTCTGTTACAATTCGTGACATTGCCGCAGCAATTAAAGAAGCTGGTTATGACATTGAACGTCGTTTGGTATTCTTGGAAAAACCTATTAAAGATTTAGGTGTATACCAAGTAAAAATCAACTTACACCCTGAAGTTTCTCAAACAATTTTGGTAAATGTTGCCAGAACAAATGATGAAGCAAAAAAACAGGAAAAAGCTTTTTCACAAGAATAAGTTTTTAGTTTATAAAAAAATCTCCGCAAGTTTGCGGAGATTTTTTTTAATTTAATATTTCTCGCCTTCCTACATGATCTGCTGGTCCGACAATTCCTTCTTCTTCCATCCGGTCAATAAGAGCAGCAGCCCTATTATAACCAATTCGCAATTTACGTTGAATATAACTTGTTGAAGCCTTTTTATCATTTCTGACAATTGCTAATGCCTGCATATACAAATCAGAATCAGCATCAGATCCCATTGCCGTATTATCAAAAACCGAGCCCGTATCTTTAGAATTTAAATCTCCTGCCGTAACCTCTTCAACATATTCAGGTTCCCGTTGATTTTTCAAAAATTCAACAACTGCTTCAATTTCGCTTTCTTTAACAAAGCCGCCATGAACACGAAGCGGACGCAAACCTGCCGGCATATAAAGCATATCACCCATACCCAAAAGTTGTTCT
>JAZRHJ010000175.1:0-5214 GCA_045644695.1 Alphaproteobacteria bacterium
AGCAGATAAACAAGGCGGAAGCCATAAATGTTATTTAATGGGGCAATATGCTTTAATTAAAGGGGCTTTTTACGAATCGGATATGGGCTTTATAATTGAGAAAACCAAAAAATTAAGTGATGAAAATGTGGCAGTTGTACCAACTGTTGATTATAAAAAAATTAAAGATATCAAAGATTTTCCGAATATGTTTTTAGGCTATGTTTTGCAAAGAAGGGCAAAAGGTGAGGAGTTACATAAGGCATCTTTTTATCATCAATCAGATAAAGAATATTATTCCAGAATTTCCGAATTAGCCGAAAGACCGCAAGAGTTTTTTGATAAATATGTTTCTGATTGGCTAAAAATTTGCAAAAGCGGGTTGCAAATTGATGCGTCAAAATCTGCTAATTTTTTTTACACTCCGGAACAGATTTATTTTATAGATTTAACAAAGAGCAAGAATACAAAACGTAGTGAACATGCTTTTCACGAATCGTCGGTGGCTTTATTTAACGGCGGGGCATATTATAAGTTTACGAATCATGATAAGCATAAATTTGTGTTAAATAAATTGGTGAATGCATTTGCTGCAAATGGCGAAAGCGTTGAAAAAATGCGTGAAGTTTCTTCAATGCATTTTGCTGATATAGCCGATTATGCACTTAAAGATGTTGAAAAGAAACCTTGCATAATGAGTAAAAACAAAGAGCGGGAATAAGTTTCTCGCTCTTTATTTAAAAAAGGAATGTAATTATGAATAACAAAATAATTTATATTAGCATATAATCTTTTAATTTTTCGGCACTGGCTTTTAGTAAAATGTGTTCTTCGGCACTTAATGATGGATATAAAACTTTTTCGATGCCGTTTTTATTTATGATTGCAGGCAGAGATAAACAAACATTTTTAACGCCTTCAATTTCATCATGTAATGAGGAAATTGTCAGTATGGCATTTTCATTAGTGCTTATTGCTTGGCAAATTCGGCTTAATCCGCCCGCAATTCCGTAATATGTTGCATTTTTTCCTTCTATTATTTTATATGCGGCATTTCTGACGTTGTCATCAATTGCCATTTTTGTTTCTATATTAAATGGTTTATTCAATTCTTTTCCTAAAGTTTCCAATGCTATTGTACCGGCATCGGCATTTGACCAAATTAAAACTTCGCTATCGCCATGTTCGCCTAATACATGAGCATGAATAGATTTTGAAGAAACGCCTAAATGCTCACCTAAAAGAGTTCTAAAACGAGATGTGTCAAGAATGGTGCCGCTACCAAATACTTTTGTTTTATCAAGTCCTGAAATTTTTAGTGTGTAATAGGTCATGATATCAACAGGATTTGAGGCAACTAATATTATGGTTTCAGGGGCAAAATGCATAATTTGACTTATGACAGATTTTAATATTTCGATGTTGCGTTCTAATAGGGCAATTCTGGTTTCTCCAGGTTTTTGATTCGCACCCGCGCAAATAATGACAACATCGGCGCAGGTTAAATCTTCATATTTTCCGGCTCTTATTTTACTTGCATAGGCAAATGTGGTAGCGTGAGATATATCAAGAGCCTCGGCTATGGCTTTTTTTTCATTGCTGTCAATTAGTATAATTTCTCTTGCTATGCCTCTTAATATAAGGGCAAATGCGGTAGCGCTACCGACATTGCCCGCCCCAATGATACCCACCTTCATTTTTTTCTCCAAATTGTTGTTTTTCGTGTTGTATATATGCACGAAAATGAAAATTACAAGGTGATTATGCACTATTTGTGACAAATTATTTCAAATCAAAATTTAGTATTTTCAGATAGATAGGGTTGCGTAGAACATTTTTTTGCAAGTAAAGTGAAAAAAATGCTTGTCAAAAGGTATAAATGTGTGCTAACTACTCAATCAAGACTAAATGGTTAGTCTGAAATTTGTTTTAATATTTTTTGAGGTTTAAATACATGACTGATACCGCTAATCGCGTTAAAAAGATTGTTGCTGAACACTTAGGTGTTGAAGAATCTAAAGTTACTGAAAGCGCTAGCTTCATTGACGATTTAGGTGCTGACAGCTTGGATACTGTTGAATTGGTTATGGCATTTGAAGAAGAATTCGGTTGCGAAATTCCTGATGATGCTGCTGAAAAAATTCTCACAGTTAAAGATGCTATTGACTATCTTTCAAAGAATGCGTAAGTCTTGTGGCTTAAAGTAGATGTAAGAACTCGCTGCTATCAGGCGAGTTTTTTCATATCACAGAATATATGTAAAATTTAAAAGAGGTTTTTTAATGAGAAGAGTCGTAATTACCGGTTTGGGTGTTGTATCGCCTTTAGGACGCGGTGTTGAACATAACTGGAAACGTTTATTAAATTCAGAATCCGGTGTAGTTAAAATTGAAGATATTGATTTAAAAGATATACCAGTACAAATTGCTGGACGTGTTCCTTTTGGTACTGAAGAAGGAGAGTTTAATCCGGACGATGTGTTACCGCCTAAGGACCAAAAGAAAAATGACAGATTTATTTTGTATGGTTTGGCTGCCGGTGCAGATGCTGTTAGGGATAGCGGATATATTCCACAAACTGATGAAGAACAATATCGTTTTGGGGTTATGATGGGTTCAGGTATTGGCGGTTTGAATGCAATTTATGAAAATGCTTTATTGTTTAATGAAAGCGGAATTAAAAGAATTTCTCCATTTTTTATACCTTCTTGTTTGATAAACCTTATTTCAGGACACTTATCAATTATGTTTGGTTTAAAAGGTCCTAATCATGCTTGCGTTACCGCTTGTTCAACCGGTACTCATGCAATTGGTGATGCCGCAAAAATGATTGCTCTTGGTGATGCCGATGTTATGGTTGCAGGTGGCGCAGAATCAGCCGTTAATGTTTTAGGATTGGCCGGATTTGCCCGTATGAAAGCCATCACGGCTGAATTTAATGATGAACCTGCTAAGGCTTCACGTCCATGGGATAAAAACAGAAGCGGTTTTGTTATGGGTGAGGGTGCCGGTGCCGTTGTTTTAGAAGAATTGGAACATGCTAAGAAAAGAGGCGCAAAAATTTATGCAGAAGTTGTAGGATATGGTATGAGTGGTGATGCTTATCATATTACTGCGCCTTCTGGCGATGGGGCATATAGAGCGATGAAAATGGCAACAGATCATGCAAAAGAACATGGTGTTGAATTAAAAGATATTAACTATATTAATGCACATGGAACATCTACTCCGGCAGGTGATGTTGGTGAGGCAATGGCAGTTAAACGTTTGTTTGGCGAAGATATGAAAACCGTTTCAATGTCATCGACGAAGTCGGCTATCGGTCACTTACTTGGTGCTGCCGGTGCTGTGGAAGCGGTGTATACCACACTTGCAATTCGTGACCAAATTTGTCCTCCTACACTTAATTTGGAAGATGTTGAAGACGAAGTTGCCGATATTGATTTGGTGCCATTAAAACCAAAGAAAAAAGAAATTAAGGCAGCAATGTCCAATTCGTTTGGCTTTGGCGGTACAAACTCGTCAATTATATTGAAAAAATATGAAGATTAGTTTTTGATACTAATTAAAAAAAACACTCCGTTAGGGGTGTTTTTTTATTTGACAAATATTTTTTTTGTGTTACTTTTTAGTTAGAAAAAAATTATTATGTAACATAAATAATAAATTATAAAGATATGAGATTTGTAAATTTTAGACCTTTTATTTCACAAGGTGAGATAAAAGAGAAGTCGGCGGAATTAGCTAGTTTTTTTGCTGATTATCCTTCTATGTATGATCCTGCCCCGGCGATAGCTTTTGGTAAGAGGTATAAATCGTTTGAAATGGCAAATATGGCGTTGTACGACAGGTTTCCTCAAGAGTATGTCGTGTGGACAAATTATAAGGGAAAATGCAAGGTGGCTTATATCGGCGAAAAAGAGATGTCTTTAATAGATGAGACTTTTGATGCTTATATCGAGGTTGAAGATGTTTTTGCCGATTCTGAAGGCATGATTATTAACCGAGCCATCTTACTACGTAAAGATAGCAGGTGGTACAGGTTTGATTACCCATCAATTTCAGATATAGGCCCACAAGTTGCGCCTAATGTCTTTTTTGATAAGAAAAATAAGTCGCTCTTCCTTAACGGTATGCATCCAATCAATTTTTCAGGTGTTGAAAATTTGACGGTATATACTAAAAAATATCTGACAGTCGAGTTTGTCTGTCAGGGAGAGAAGCACAAAAAAGAATACTGTTGCGGAGATTGGATAACTCCTCTGTGGTGGTACCTTTTTAAGAGAAAACGTTAATCTAAAATAAATGAACTATGAAGAGATTTTTAGTAAAAACATTTGAGTTCTTGGTGTATGCTTTAATGTTTCTCACCATCCCAATTTGGGGAACCATTGCGGTAATTTGTGTTTATTACCATAGCAGAAAATCTAAAAAAGCATAATTGCTTTTATACTTCAACTAAACTCTTAAAGATAAATCTTTAAGAGTTTTTTGTTTGACAATTTGCCTTAAAAATACTATATTTTGTTTGATCTTAAATTATTAAATAGCTACATTTATGCGTGAATATTGTTCTGAAATTAAGTTTACGACCCTTGCTGATGACAAGATTTTAGCAACGGTTGACTATTTGGGAGAGAGGCAATTTAGTTTTGAGGCAACAAGAGTTGAGCAAATTTATCCTATTGATGCTTTTCATCTCCTAGGCAAGCAAGAAAAGGTTTATTACTTGCTTTTTGATGAGCATAATAAAATTGTTCCCGTTTTTCAAAAAATGTGCAAAAATAATACTAGGAGTGTTATTATTGAACAGAAATTTGACGATTTTGATATTATGGTAACTTTATGTCATGATGGAGTTTCGACAGATTTTGCAATTAATACGCTTATTCTTGAGAAAGATAAAATTTGGTATTATATGATTGCATTTAAGGTGTCACCACTTGGAAAAAGAATTGGCAACAGAGTTTTTTATGATGAGCAAAATCAAAATTTAATTTTGTTTTCATCTTATCCATTGGTGATAAATAATGTGGCACACGTGATTGTTGATGGCAATACGGTTTTGTATAAGAAAAACAATCATGTGTACACAATGGTTTATAAAAATGAAGCGTGGGGGTAAAAATCTAATTTAAAAAACTCTTAAAGCAAGACTTTAAGAGTTTTTTTTATTTTATACATTAGTTCTATTATTTGTAATTGTCATTTTTTTATATTTGTCGCTGTCTGGTAC
>JAZRHJ010000176.1:0-1923 GCA_045644695.1 Alphaproteobacteria bacterium
CAAGATGTATTAAAAGATATGTTGCGCTCTATTGATAGAAAGACAACCATTGATGAAATTCAGAAAAAAGTTGCCGAATATTTTAATATTTCGGTTAAAGAATTACAATCTTCACGTAGAGCAAGAACCGTTGCCAGACCACGTCAAATCGCAATGTATTTAGCAAAACAACTTACATCTCGTTCATTACCCGAAATCGGACGCAAATTTGATCGCGATCATACAACGGTTATGCATGCGGTTAGAAAAGTTGAAGAATTGATTGTTGAAGATTCTTCTTTAGCGGAAAACGTCAATGATTTAAGACGCGCTTTAGAAAACTAGGTCTTTACACATATGCTTACAAAAAAACTCGCAAATTTTGCGAGTTTTTTTATAAAGTTTCTAATATTTTTGCAATCGGTTTATAAGATTTTCGATGTTCTTTTGTAATACCATATTTATTTAGCGCTTCAATATGTTCTTTTGTTCCGTAACCGGCATTTTTTTCAAAACCATATTGAGGATACATTAAGGCTAAATTTTTCATTAAATTGTCTCGATAAACTTTGGCAACAATTGAAGCAGCAGAAACAGATAAAGATATAGAATCGCCTTTAATAATTGTTTTTACCTCACATTCAAAAGGTTTTGGTGTTTGGTTACCATCAATAAGCGCAACATTTGGTTTTACTTTCAAATTTGCAACGGCACGGCGCATAGCATTAAAAGTTGCCTGTAAAATATTAATTTCATCTATTTCTTCAGCAGATGCCTCACCTATTCCATAGCACAAGTTTCCTTTTTGGTTTTCTTCCAAAATAAGTTCATATAATTGCTCTCTTTTTTTTGCACTCAATTTTTTCGAATCGTTAAGAGATGACAACAAATACTGATTGATATTTTTTGTTAAAAAAACCACTGCACCGGCGACTACAGGCCCTACCCAAGGACCTCTTCCCGCCTCATCGACACCGGCAACTATTGTATTAAATTTATCTTCTTCGCTCCAATCGGGCATTTTAAACCTTCCTTTTTAAGAAGGCTTATCACAATTATTATTTTTTTGGGAATTTTTTTTTAATTACGCACAATAGGCACACCTTCATAATCGGCTTCTATCATACCGCCAATTACAACAGCAACATTATCGTATCCGCTTTTTTCAAACATCTGCGCCGCTTGAGAAGAACGTCCGCCTGATGAACATATAATATTTATGGTTTGTTTTCCATCAAGATGATGTTCTTTAATAAAGGCTTCCGGTTTTAATGTACGTAAAGGTTCAAATTCATGATTAAATGCCAAACTTTCTTCCTCATGTTCTTCAAAATCTCTAACATCTAAAATTAGCGACTCGGGTGTTAAATCTTTTGGTTTAATAAAGCGCATATACTCCTCCTTTTTTAACAAATATAATGCAAATATTTGCCTTTTAAATTAGCAATAAGTATATTTTTAATCTTCTTTTTAAGCATCGCCGAGTTTTAAACTATGAAACGGCTCTAGTTTTACCTAAAGCCGTTTAAATCTGGCGCGCTCGGCGGGGCTGGAGGAAAAAAATACTCCATTAGAGTATTTTTAACGACAGGCGAAGTTTTGTTGTTGAGCGAACAAGCAACAGCGAAGTGAGGCGAAACCTACAAAACAAGTGACCGAAGCGAGTTAGTGAGTTTTAATAAAAACGAACTTATGAGCAAGACGAACCTTGGTTCGAACATCGCCGAGTTTTAAACTATGAAACGGCTTTAGTTTTACCTAAAGCCGTTTAAATCTGGCGCGCTCGGCGGGGTTCGAACTCACAACCTTCTGATCCGTAGTCAGATGCTCTATCCAATTGAGCTACGAGCGCATAACAAGAGTTTTAATAATGCAAAACAATTTATTTTGCAAGCATTATTTTTACTTTTTTTAAAATATTTTTTATTTTAACGCAAAAAACTG
>JAZRHJ010000177.1:0-2462 GCA_045644695.1 Alphaproteobacteria bacterium
ACTCTTGATAAAATTATATTTTGTAGTTCCGCTAAACCTGTTTGGTGCAACAAAATCAATAATTTTTACTTTATCATTTGGCATAATCCAACTAAGCAGCCCTCTAAACAACCGGTCTTGTTCATTAAAACCCTTAAGAAAATCGACATATTTTCTATCAATTAATCTGAAATCGGGCATACTTTCGCCAATTTTTGTTTCGGAAAGCAAATTAAGTATCCAATAAAATGTTTTAGCACACAATTTATAAACTTTAGAGGTGGCGACATTATCAACTCTTTTGGTTAAAACAATTTCAGAGCCTTCTTGCCAATGTTTAATCATTTGAGGAATGTAAACCGGCGGATGTTGTAAATCGGCATCCATAAATATTACGGCATCTCCTATGGCATAATCCATTCCGGCTGTCATGGCAATTTCATGTCCGAAATTGCGCTTAAGTTGCACAATTTTAACACGTTTGTCCTTATTTTGCAATTTTTTAACTTCTGCAAGAGTATTATCCTTACTACCATCATCTACAAACAAAATTTCAAAGTCGGTATCTTTAACTTTTTTAAGTTCTTTACTTAACTGTTTATGAAGTTCGGCTACATTACCATCTTCGTTATATGCTGAAATTACTATACTGACTGTTTTCATGTTTTACCTCAATTACAAATTGTAAAAACCGTAATAAATTTTTTTTCGTTTTATTTTACCAACTGGGTTTTTAATTTCAAGTTCTAAAATATATGGTTCTGAAATATTGTCCAGATTTTTCTTTATTGCCTCATATTCGCCTTTACCGGCAGTTATTATTAATGCACCCGATTTATAAAAATCTTTCTTATCAAACCATGGATTTTTATTAATATCGCCCCATATAACCGGTTTGGGCCTTGAAGGAGCATAAAGAGCAACATTGTCCACCCACCAAACATCTCCGGCCACATAATTAAAGGGCTTACCGCTTGCTCTTTGATGAAAAATATTTTCCATTTGCATTGCATATTTATGTGTTTGTAAATGCAGTTTATCGCTCTTATTAAATAATATAACTGCAATCAAAGCTATGCTCATCAACAACATAAACACATACGCTCCTTTGATTGTTTTTTCCTTTATCTTCTCACTAAAACTATATGGGAAAAATTTAAACAACAAAATTCCCAACATATAAAGTACGGGAAAACCCCACATACTTTTAAGTTTAATACCGCCAATCATACTTAACAAAAACATTAAAATAAGTGGCAATAAGCCTAAACAAACTAAAAATTTTTTATCAAATTGTATTAAGCTGATTTTTTCTTTTTTTGCCTTATAATTTGCAATAAAATAAATCAAAAATGCGCCTAACCCGAATAAAATTTGCGCCCCCAAAAATTTAATCGGATAAACAATGTGTTTTAATATAGGCATATTTTCAAAACCTGATTTTGAACCACGCCCCAAAAAATAATCAATTACAAAAAAATTGTGCTCGTAAAGCCACAATAAGTGCGGCATAAACACCAATAAACATATAAGTGCGCAAATATACGGACCGATTTTTTTGAAATATGCTCTCGCATCTTTATCAAAAACCATAAAAATCAGCATACATAACAACAATATTGCGCTAACGTATTTATTAAACATATTTAAACCGGCAAAAACGCCTGTTAACACCCAACTTATTAAATCGTCACCTTTTAATGCTTTATAAAAATAATATACTGTCATCGGCCAAAGCGCCAGTGACACAACATTTACATTAAACTCCATTGTGCTGTATCCGTAATATATCACACCTTCTAACAACATAACGGAAAGCACCGATTTATTTTCCGGTAAAAAGAATTTGGCCAATTTATAAATATAAATAAAGGCGACTAAAACACAAACCTGACTTAAAAAATATATGCTATAATGCAAATTATTAAAAATTTCATACACCCAATATGCCATATGTCCCGACAGCGACGGATGTTTATTGGTTCCCCAATCGCAATATTGCCCCCAAACAATGGCTTCAATACTGTCCATGGGAAGAGAACCGCGCAATAACGGAACTATACTCCAAATGAGAAAATGAAAAAATAAAAAACAATAAAAAGGATATTTCTTTAATATTAGCATACTATTACCAATCATACATCTTATATACCGGATATTACAAAATTTTTATTTTAAGTCAATTTAATTTAAATTTATCCTCTACCCATATTAGAATTTTTCATTGCTAAAATGCTTTCGCTATTATTAGTATTTTCCTTGACAATAGTTTTTTGGGTATCTTGTTTCTTCATAACACCATTTTCTCTTGCCCGTCCGGTTTTTTGAGCAATAGTAACGCCATCTTTTCTTTTGGGGTCAAATTGTTTTGTTTGTCCAACCAAAACATTATCAATCATCTGATTAATTTTTTCTTGTTCTTTTTCGGTTCTCACACCATCTTTGTCAGCTTTACGAACTTCATGTAACACATCTTTTAAATC
>JAZRHJ010000178.1:0-1024 GCA_045644695.1 Alphaproteobacteria bacterium
TTAATCGGATATGAAAAAGCATTTAAACGATTAAATGCAATTAAAGCATAATAAGGAAAACTTCAATGACAGATATATATTTACATAATACACTAAAACAACGTAAAGAAAAATTTAACCCGATTGATGAAAAAAATGTACGCTTATATGTGTGCGGACCAACTGTTTATGACAGAGCCCATTTAGGCAATGCTAAAACTTCCGTTGTTTTTGATGTATTGTATCGTATGTTATGTCAAGCCTACGGAAAAGAGTGTGTAACTTATGTTTCCAACATCACAGACGTTGATGATAAAATTTTAAACAAACACCAACAAACTGGAAAATCAATCAGAGAAATTACGGAAGAAACATATAATTGGTATTTAGAAGATATGGAAAAACTTAATGTATTATCTCCTAACTATCGTCCACGTGCCACAGAATATATATCAGAAATGATTAATCTTGCCGAACTTTTATTAAAGAATGGACATGCTTATGAATCTCATGGTCATGTGTTGTTTGATGTAAATTCAATGAAAAATTATGGTTATCTTTCTGGTCGTTCCTTAAAAGAAATGTTAGCTGGAGCACGCATAGAAATTGCAGAATACAAGAAAAATCCGGCTGATTTTATTTTATGGAAACCATCAGAAGAAAATCAACCGGGTTGGGATAGTCCTTGGGGTTTTGGTAGACCAGGGTGGCACCTAGAATGTTCTGCCATGAGTTCAAAACTTTTAGGTAATGATTTTGATATTCACGGCGGCGGTTCTGACTTAATTTTCCCACACCATGAAAACGAATGTGCCCAGTCTACATGCGCACATAAGGGATCTACATATGCACATTATTGGGTACATGCCGGTATGCTTATGGTAGATGGTGTAAAAATGTCTAAATCGTTAGGCAATTTTTATAACGTTGATGAAATTATATCAAAATATCCTGCAGAAGCATTGCGCTTATTGTTTTTGAGCACTCATTATCATCAACCGTTTAATTTTACTTTTGCCGGACTTGAACAAGCAAAAACAGTTCT
>JAZRHJ010000179.1:0-12977 GCA_045644695.1 Alphaproteobacteria bacterium
AGTATCATACTCAGGAAAAGCTCGAGTTAAAAACATACAAGATGCATTTGCCGTTAAATATCCGGATAATGTTAAGGGCAAAAGAGTGGTATTAATAGATGATGTTAAAACAACTGGTTCAACATTAAATGAATGCGCAAAAGTATTGCTTAAAGCAGGGGCAGCATCGGTAGACTATTTGACTATTGCAGGTGTTTTAAAATAAGAAAAAGAGAGCAATAGCTCTCTTTTCTTTAAAGACTTTAGTCTTGGTCAAAAAAAAACTTCGACTCGATCTCTATACGCGGTGGCCTAATTTTCTCAAATTCCAGCGCATCGTAGTATACCGTTCTGGTGGCAACTACATTCGGACCGATTACAAATCTGGCCTTCAAGATATCACCACGTGCGATAATTGCATCGTGGGTGACATAAAACTCCCTTAACAGAGTGTTTTCCTGTCTAAGACTACACTTGCTATTATTGGCATTGACTACTGTAACATAGCCTCGTTCGTAATAGTTTGTATCTATCACGAAACGTGTAACCGGAACCTCCTCAAGCGGCGTTTTCTTCAGGAAGTACTTTTCTTTCCTGTTGTAATAAAACGGTGCTTTATCCATCGCATAGATGAACTTTGAGTAAGGATACCACAAATATGTGCGTGTTCGTGTTGTAGCAATAAAACAAAATTTATCGTTATATTTCAACAACCCCGCTTTGCGCAGCTCTTTAAGGAACTGGCTCTTGGCGTGCACCCTGGCAATCTTGAAATTAAGATTGTCCGACGACAAACTGGTAAACATCAAATTTACATCTGCCGTGTTAATAGTTGCCTGCTCTCTCAAGCTATTCAACTCCTCCTTTAATAGAGCAAATTTTTCAATGAATAAATCCATAGTAAAATAATTTAGTATAATTAATAATTAATCTATTGCGTAACAAGAATACCTAAAATATTTATTTTTGTCAATAAATTATTACTTTATTGCGTTTATTATGTTTTCAATTGATTTGTCAATTAATGCTTCGTGTTTGTTTCGATCTAAACTTGAACAAATATAATCTTTTGCAATATTAACCGCTTTAATACTGGCTAATTGGCTTATTTCATTTTTTGTTTTTTCAATTGACGATTCTATTAGTATATCAACTTCTTTTTGCTTTAATGCTAAATCTTTTTCCATTTTTTGAAGTTCAAAATCTGTCAGGTTCTTAATTTCATCATTAGATTTTTTTAAAATTTCATCAACTTCATCATTAGCATGTACAAACTTACGCTCATATTGAGATAAAAGTTCTTGCGCTTCATCACGAAGTTTTTCTGCTTCATTAATTCGGTTAATAATATTTTGTTGCCGTTTGGTTAGAGCCGATTTAACAATACCGCTGATAGGTTTAATTAAGATTGTAACAACCAAAATAAAAGCAACTCCAACCCAAAATTCAGGATTATGATAAAATATTTCATAATGGTGAGAAGTGTTAAACTCGGCTAATTTTGTTGTTTCGGAAATCATTTCAGACACGTTATCAACCGCTTTTATAACGGCAGATTGGGCTTCATCAATAAATTCGGTTGATGGTATATCGGCATTTTGTTTTGGGTCCATTATTTGTTGCCTCCGATAGATTTATTTAAGACAGCGGTATCAACATTTTCTATGCCTAATTTATTTAAAATTTGTTCCGCTACATTAACAGAAACTTCGTCAATTGCCACTAAAGTTTCTCGTCTTTCCTTTGCCAACATAAACTCTGTATCTGCAATTTTTTTGTTAAGCAATTCTTCAATTTCCAAATGTCTGGTTGCAATAACTTGTTCTAATTCTCTTTTGTTTTTATCAATTGCAGTTTGAGCATTTACTTTTGCCTTTTTTAATGCCTTTTCATATTTTTCAAGGGAAATAAGCGCCTGCTTATTGATTTTTTCAGCCTTTTGCACAAAATCATCAATTTTACGACGGCGCTGTTCCATTACTTCTTCAATTTTTGGAATAATAACCCATGCCATAACAAGCCACAAACTTAAAAACGAGGTTATAAGCCAAAAAAATTGTGATAAATATGTCGAAATTTCAAGTTGTGGCATATCTTATTTGCCGGTCAAAATTACCAATGCAACCACTAAAGCATATAATGCAATTGCTTCAATAGCGGCAAATCCGGCCCAACCATAAATATCTACTTCTTTTTTTACTTGAGGATTGCGACCAACGGTTTCAATCATTGTTGTCCATAATTTTGTAACACCCCAAGCAGCAACTACCATAGATACGGCGCAAATTGCAGCAGAAATATAAGCTATCGGTTCCATAATTTTTCCTTTCTTTATAAAAAATAGTTATTAATGATGATGTATTGCATCACTTAAGTAAATGCAGCTTAACACAGTATATATGTATGCCTGTAAAACTGCAATAAACATTTCAAAAATAATAATACAAGCGTCGAACAATAAAGGAACAACTCCCCCAAGTCCAAGCGCAACAATAAATCCGGCTAATATTTTTAGCATGATGTGTCCCACTGTCATATTTGCAACCAAACGTACAGTAAGACTAAAAGGTTTTGATAATAATGAAATTGCCTCAATAGGAACAACTAGAGGTGCTAAAGCCACCGGTATTCCTTTGGGTAAAAATGTTCTTAAATATCCCCATTTTTTTACCTTTATACCAACGATAATATTAAAAGTAAGCGCCAATAATGACAAACAACCAACCGCCGCTAAATGTGAAGTGAAGGTAAAACTATATGGAAAAAGACCCAAAAAGTTACCAAAAGCAATAAATAAAAACAAACTGAAAATAAAAGAAAAATATTTTAAGCCGTCCTTACCGGCACTGTTATATAAAAGGTTGTGAATAAAGTCATATGCACTTTCAACAATCGATTGAGAAATTGTTGGAACAACGGTTCTTTTTCTTAAACAAAGCAAAAATAGCGTAATTATGCTCAAAACAGTAATAACCATAAATAGCGATGAATTTGTAAAAGATATGTTATATCCTTCAACTTCAATCGGAATTAACGGTTTTATAGTAAACTGTTCTAACGGACTTGCCATAAAGTTCTACTCCTTAACATCCTTATCATCAACTTTAAATGTTTTATAAATGTTTAACATACCGGCTACTCCACCCAAAATTGTAAATATAGCAAGGCACCATGGCGCACTGTTAAACACATTATCAAACACATATCCAATAGCAGCACCGATAGCAACTCCCGCTAATAATTCGGTACTAATTTGAAAACCGGTTGCTGCAGAAGAATATTCAGGCTCTTTTTGCTCATCAATTTTATTTAAGCGCTCTTTTTGCTTAAATTTCTTAATTTGTTTATCAAGTGCATCTATATCATCTGGTTTTTTCATTAAATTATCATCCGAAATTATTTTAAGCGACTTTCAATATATGATTTTAATTTTTCATATTTAGGTATACCATATATAATTTCATTTACACCATCTGCACTAAACAAAAATGCGGGTGTTCCTTGCATATTCAATTTATCCATAGCCTCTTGCCTGTCAGCAATAATACGTGTTTCAAGTTCTTTGTCTTTTAAGCATTTTGCAGCATCTTCGGCACTAAATGTTTCGTCTATAGCATATTTTTTAAGCAAATCTTCGGCTCTGAAAGAAAGCATCCATTCTTTTTGTTTCATAAAAACGGTATTAATATATTTTTCTCTTTGCGGAGATTTTAAACATTCGGCAAGCATTGCTCCTTTTTCAGATTTTTTATCAAGCGGGAAATTAACAAAAACAACCTTCAGTTTACCCTGAGAAATAAATTCCTTTTCTATATCAGGCAAATAATTTAAATGAAAATTAGCACAGTGGCCACATCCTAATGACGAAAATTCATATAATGTAAGTGGTGCGTTTTCATCGCCTATCGCGTTGTCATCCTTAAAATTTAATGCAACATTTTCATCAATTTTGTTTGCAAAGCCAGTGGGGCGCTCATTTTGTCGGGCTTGTGCTTGTTTTACAATAGTAAACGTGCCGTTAGTGTATACAAAACCTTTATATGTCATATATGTATAAGCGGCTATTCCATAAAACAAAATAGTGGTTATGATAGTGCTTAAAGTTTTGATAAATTTTTCCAAAGAAACTCTCCCGTTAGTTGTTTTTGAAAATATTAAGACCCAAACTTATCAAACGTTTTTTTAGTTCCGGATTTTTAATATCTTCGGTTATTTGTTTAATATAATTTTGTTGTTCGGATGATACAAGTTTTTTATCTTTGTTATCTTCAAATTTTGTATCATTTATATCGCAAAAAGCCGATTCGTTTTGGGTTATTTTAATTTGTGATACAGCATTATAACCAAAAAAGGTATTAATTTTTTCTAAAATGATAGGGATTTTATGACCGATTTCTATTGCGAAAGCACCGTTTAAAACAAATAAATGCAATGTTCCGTCGGTGCGCATATCTTTTTTAAATGAAATTCTTTCAGGCATGGAATATTGCGACAATTCACCTCCGACAATATTTTTCCATGAGGTTAACAGCTTCATCTCTATTAAACCTTGCTTACCCAAAAGTTTTGCGCCTAAATTGGAAATATCAATAAAAAAAGGCGATAAACCGTCTGCTCGGCGCTCATTACTTATTATGTTTTTTTCTTTTTTCATAAAATGCAGTTTAAGAGTTAATTATTTAAAAATCAATTATTTTTAATTTCTGCTAAAGGATGATTTTTTAAAACCGTATCTATAAGTTTGTCGTGTAATATATGTGTATAAATTTCGGTAGTGGATATATTTTCATGGCCAAGCATTTTTTGAACACTTCGCAAATCGGCGTTATGATTAACCAAATTGGTGGCAAAAGAGTGTCGTAAGGTATGGGGAGATATAATATCTGGATTTAATTCTGCTAAATAGGCCAATTGTTTTAAATATTTAAAAAAACTTCCTCTGGTTATATGCCCGCTTTTAGATGACAACGACGGAAATAACCAATTTGACGTTTTGTTCTTAATAAAATTATGACGCAAATTTTTTACATATTCGAAAACATTTTTCTTTGCCTGATTGGAAATAAATACGATTCGCTCTTTGCTTCCTTTGCCAAATACAAGTATGGTGTTTTTATCATAATTAATAGAATTTTCGGTTAAAGATATAAGTTCAGAAACGCGTAAACCGGTTGTAAACATCAAGTGTATCATAATTCCGATTCGTTTTAATGCTGGTTTATCTTCTTTAAGCGCACGACTAACTAAAATATTAATTTGTTCGTCGGTTAAAAAATTAGGTAAGTGTTTTTCAGGTTTAGGAGCGCTTATATTGTGACACGGATTTTCAAATATAAGTTTTTCTTGCATTGAAAATTTAAAAAATTCTCTCAATGCCGAAAGTTTTCGTGCTTGAGATTTTTGCGCATAACACAATTTATTAAGTTTTTTGAGATATTCCATTATATCTTTTCGTGTAATTTGCTGGTAATCGGTTTTGATAATTTCAAAAAATTGCATCAAATCAGATCGATATGCTGCAATAGTGTTGGCACTTGCACCTTTTTCTGCGGTAAGCATATCTAAAAAATCTTGAATAACTGCATTGTTCATGGCTTATTTTTTGTATTCAATTTTTATCTCTTTTTCAATATTATGAGATATTGGCGATATATCTTTTGTTGAAATATAGAAGATACCGCCGATTAAAACTAAAATAACAATATAAAAAATCCAGTTGTATTTTTTTTGCTTCATTGTAAACTATGCCTTATAAAAAAGTTGCCAATTAAAAATAATATCTATATTATCTAGCACAATAAATTGAAAGAAGCATTAAGAAATGATAAATAATACAAATAAAATAATTCTTCTCGTTGGTTTAATGGGCAGCGGAAAAACCAGTGTAGGAAAGAGATTGGCTCAAAAATTAAAACTTCCGTTTGTCGATGGTGACAGAGAAATTGAAAAAGCGGCAGGTTTATCGCTTGTGGATGTTTTAAAATGTTTTGGTGCCGAAGAATATCGCGCCGGTGAAATGCGTATAATGAAACGTTTATTAAAAGGATCTCCTTGTGTTTTAGCATCTGGAGGCGGTTCGTTTGTCGCCCAAAGCACCAGAGATTTAGCCAAAGAAAACGCTCTTACAATATGGTTAAAAGCAGATATAGATACATTGTATCATAGAACATCTGGCAGAAAGCACCGACCTTTTTTATTGGGTGAAGACACATTGTTAAAAAAACGTTTGGAAAATTATATAAACGAAGAATATCCGTATTACAGTCAGGCAGATATCATTGTCGAAACTAAAGATGAAAAAGTAGAGCACACTGTTTCACGAGTGGTTAATGCAATTAATGATTTTTATTCAAAAGGTAAATAAATATGCGTAAAAATAATCGTGGCGAAAAAAAAATAAGAGAAGTTTCTATAAAAACCGATGTTAATATGTATGCCGAAGGTTCGTGTCTAATTACATGCGGAAATACAAAAGTTTTATGTACGGCATCGGTAGACGAGCGGTTACCTGCTTGGCTTAATGGCACAGATAAAGGTTGGATAACTGCAGAATATTCATTATTGCCGCGGTCAACACATACTCGCATATCAAGAGAAACAAAAGGCGTAAGCGGTCGCACCCATGAAATACAGCGACTAATAGGAAGGTCTTTGCGTTCGGTTACGGATTTATATGCATTAAAAGGTTATATGGTTTTAATTGATTGTGATGTTTTACAAGCAGACGGAGGCACTAGAACTGCTTCAATTACCGGAAGTTTTGTTGCTCTTTATTTGGCTATGGAAAAACTACTAAAAGAAGGAAAAATTGCTAAAAATCCTATTAAAGAGTTTGTTGCAGCAGTTTCTTGCGGTTTGCAAGATGATACGATTTTGTTGGATTTAGACTATGATGAAGATAGTTCCGCCAGAGCAGATACTAATTTTGTTATAACAGAAAGTGGCAGAATTGTCGAAATTCAGGGAACAGCCGAAGAAGAGCCTTTCAGCCAGGAGCAGTTTTTTGAGTTGTTCAATACGGCAAAAATTGGAGTAAATGAACTTATAATTAAGCAAAAACAAGCATTGGAGATTAAATAATGAAAGAAATAATTTTTGCCAGCCACAATAAAGGAAAAATTGCCGAAATAAAGCAAATATTAAATCCGTTAGGCATTAATGTAATATCATCAGACGATATCGATTTGCCCGATGTTGAAGAAACTGGCACAACGTTTGAAGAAAATGCCGCATTAAAAGCAACAACAATTGCTAAAATAAAAGGGGTTCCTTGCATAGCAGACGATTCGGGGCTCTGTGTCACTGCCTTAAACGGCAGGCCTGGGGTATATTCTGCCCGCTATGCTCCAAATCGCGATTTTGATAAAGCAATGGATAAACTTTTACAAGAAATACAAGAAACAAACAACCAAGACAGAACGGCATATTTTGCATGTGTATTGGTTTTGGCATATCCGGATGGTAAATATCAAAGTTTTGAGGGAAAAGTAGATGGAAAAATTGCTTTTGATAAGCAGGGTAGCAATGGCTTCGGTTTTGATCCTGTTTTTATTCCTGACGGCTACGACAAAACTTTTGCTGAACTCGGTTTTGAAATAAAAAATAAGATATCTCATCGTGGCAGAGCATTGGAAAAATTTACTCAATATGTAAAAGATATAAAGTAAGGATACTAAAATATGAGCGGTGTTTACAACATTCCTTACAGTTGCTTCTTTGTAGACACGTTAGCCCAAAAATTTTCACAAGAATATGAAAATAAAAAGGAAGAATTGGCTGATGTCGTTTTTTTGCTACCTAATAGAAGAACATGCTTGTCGTTAAAAGAAGCATTTGTCAGATATAATGGTAAAAAGCCGACGATGTTGCCTAAAATTGTTCCGATTGGCGATTTTCAGGAAGAAGACATTTTTTTGCTTAACGGAGATAACTCTCAAATTATCGATTCGCTAAAACCGGCAATTGATGAATTTGAGCGATTATTTATATTTGCCCGCTTAATTATTTCAAAACCGGCAGATTACGGTTTGCCGGATATGACCTATGCACAAGCGTTATCATTGGCAAAAGATTTAGCAAAATTAATTGATACGGCATATCAGGAAAATTTATCGTTTTCAAATTTAGAAAGTATTGTACCTGAACAATTTGCGCAGCATTGGCAACAAACGTTGGAGTTTTTGAAAATTATAACGGATAACTGGCCGAAAATTTTAGATTCGAGAAAATGTATCGATTCTGTTTATCGAAAAAATTTATTAATTGAAGCAAAAGCAAAATATTGGAAACAACAAAATACTAAAGCAAAAATAGTTGTGGCCGGTGTGTGTGTCGGATATAACAGTGTTCTAAAATTAATTAAAACCGTTTCGGAGCTTGAAAACGGGGAAGTTTATCTTTATGGACTAGATAAATATTTAAGTGATAATGATTGGAATTTTATCGAGCCTACACATCCGCAATATGAATTAAAAAAATTGTTGGAATATTTAAAAATAAACAGATTTGATATTAAAGATTGTATTCAAGCATTAAAACCTGAACGTGAAAAATTTGTTTCTGAAATTATGTTGCCTGCTTTATCGACTACTAATTGGCTCAATTTAAAATTAGGTTCTTATGGGGCGGATGCATTAGACGGCATATCTTTAATTGAGTGCGCAAACGAAAGACAAGAGGCTTTAAGTATTGCAATTATTTTAAGAGAAACCTTAAATATACCTGAAAGAACCGCAGCGCTGGTAACAACCGATAGAAATTTAGCAAGGCGAGTAGCGTCAGAGTTAGAACGTTGGGATATCAAAATTGACGATTCGGCAGGAAAACCTTTGCATATTACTCCGATTGGAATTTTTTTACGTTTAATTTTGGAAGTAATAGAATCTGATTTTTCATTGTTATCCATGGTAACTTTGGCTAAAAACCATTATGTTAGGCTTTCAAGAGAAAATTTATCATTGATTAATGAGATAAGAAACTGGGAATATCAAAACCGAGTGCCTGTATTTTCTCAAGAACAAAAACAAATACCCGATGAAATTTGCACTTGGATAAGTGAACTTAAAGAAATATTGAGACCTTTATATGAATTATACCAGCAAACAAAAGTCGATTTTTCGGTGATGCTTAAAACTCATTTGGAAGTTGCTCAAAGTTTGTGTGCTGATAATATCGTTTCCGGAGAAGCAAATTTATGGAAAGCCGATGATGGCAAAAGCGCGGCAGAACTGTTCAATACTTTATTGCAACAAGCAGGTGTTTTAGATGCAATTAAGCCTGAACAATATTTATCTGTTTTAACTGTTTTGATGTCATCTAAAAATGTCAGATATAGTTACGGAACTCACCCCAGATTAAAAATTTTAGGTCCGATAGAAGCTAGATTTAACAAGTTTGATACAGTTGTAATAGGTGGCGTAAATGAGGGGTTTTGGCCGGAAGTTCCATCATCTGATCCATGGCTTTCAAGGCCTATGAAAAGTTCAATAAATATGTCTTTGCCGGATAAAAATATTGGGGTTTTATGCTCCGATTTTTGCCAGTTTATGTGTGTTCAAACGGTTTATATAACCAGATCAGAACGCAACAATTTATCTCCTACCAATAAGTCAAGATGGTTGTTAAGGCTTCAAACCGTATTAAAAGCATGTAAAATTGAGCCCCAATTGCTCAAAAATAATAAATATATTAAATTGGCAAAGCAACTAGATACTCCTGAAAAATATGAAAAAATAAATTCTCCTGCACCAACCCCGCCGGTTGAGGCTCGTCCACGTTCACTATCGGCAAGTGCGGTTGAAATGCTTATGCGTGACCCGTATGAAATATATGCTAAACGCATATTACAATTAAAACCATTAGATGATTTGGAAAAGACTTTTAATGTTAGCGATTATGGTAATATCGTACATGAAATATTGGAAGAATTTACAAATAAATATCCGACAACTTTACCGGATAATGCTTTGGCAGAACTTAAAAAAATTGGGTTAAATAAATTTTCTTTAAAAAAATTTGATGCTAAAACAAGAGCGTTTTGGTGGCCATTATTTGAAAAGACGGCAGAGTGGGTAATAACAACCGAACAAAAATATAGAAAAAATATAAAAAAGACATATTCGGAAGTTAATGGGCAAATAGTATATGATGCTCCGGCAGGTAAATTTACAATAACGGCAAGAACAGATAGAATAGATATAACAAATGACGGAAAAATTAATATTATAGATTATAAAACCGGTTCGCCTCGTACAAAAAAAGAAGTATATGCCGGATATGCCCCGCAATTACCGATAGAAGCACTGATTGCATCTGAAGGTGGATTTGTTAAAAATATAAACGGTAAAAATGAGCAAATTCCGCCAACCGATATTAATGAATTAATTTATTGGAAATTGGGAGACAATGTTATAAGTTATGATGTTTGCGAAAGTGATACTAATTTAAATTTAATAGAAAAAACATCAGAACAATTGCATAAACTTATTTCTTTATTTGATTTTAAGACAACTCCATATTTAGCAAGACCAAATCCGAATCACTTGCCAAAGTATTCTGATTATGAACATTTATCTCGAGTAAAAGAATGGTCGGTGGAGGATAATGATGATTAATAAAACAGAACAAGAAAAAAATATATTAAGCACACTCGCTACCAAACAACAAAATGAAGCGGCAAATCCGAGCCAATCGGTTTGGGTTCAAGCCTCAGCCGGTACCGGAAAAACAAAAGTGTTATCGGACAGAGTATTGCGAATGCTGTTATTGGGAGTAGATGCTTCAAAAATTTTGTGTTTGACTTATACAAAAGCGGCTGCGGTTGAAATGAATAGTCGAATTTCTAAAAAATTGGCCGAATGGGCGGTTATTGAAGAAAAAAAACTTATAGAAGAATTGGAAAAAATAACAGGTAAACAAGTTTTAAATAAACAAATATTAAAAGCCAGAGTATTATTTGCTAAAGTATTGGATACTCCGGGAGGAATAAAGATACAAACACTACATAGTTTTTGTGAAGAAATATTAAAAAGATTTCCATTGGAAGCAAATATTGCTCCATATTTTTCGGTTATGGATGAAAAAACTTCAAATGAAGCATTGTCGGACATAAGTAATAAACTTATATTAAAAGCACAAGAAGATCCTGAAAGTTTGATAGGTAGAAATATAAGTTGGTTAACCGCAAATATTAAAGAGTTTAAATTCTCTCAACTTTTAAAACAAATTACCACAAATAGAAACAAACTTACGCAAGTATTATCAAAATATGAAAATTTTGAACTCTTTACTGAAGATTTTTATAAAAAAACAGGTATAAAAAAAACAGATACAAAAGAAATTTTGATAGCAAATTTTTTAAAAAATATAGATAGAGATTTAGTTAAACAAATTGCCGATACCTTAAATAAAGGCAGTAAAAAAGATTTTGACAGATCTGAATATTTATATGAATTTTTGGAAACGGGAGAATATCAAAAATATAAAAGTGCATTCCTGACAAAAGAAAATACCAAACTTGCCACATTGGCACATAAAGCAGCTGTTAATATATGGCCGCAAATAACCGATGTTATGGATGAATTGGCACAAAAGTTAATAGTATTGGAAGATAGCATCGTAAAAATAGTATTGGCTCAATCAACTGTTGCTTTAATGTCGGTGGCACAAGAAATAACATCGGGATACGCCGAATATAAAAGAGCAAATGCTATGCTCGATTTTGAAGATTTAATAGTGATAACTCAAAAATTATTAGATAAAGAAAATGTTTCTAAATGGGTACTTTATAAATTAGATGGCGGAATTGACCATATATTAATCGATGAGGCGCAAGATACGTCACCTAATCAATGGGCGATAATAAAATCGTTAACCGATGAGTTTTTTGCCGGTCTGGGGCAGCAAAATAATATTAGAACAGTGTTCGCAGTCGGTGACCAAAAGCAATCGATATATAGTTTTCAAGGAGCTGATCCATCAGAATTTGATAAAACATATTATCATTTTACCAAGAAAACCGATAATTTTAAAAAAGTTAAATTAGATGTTTCGTTTCGTTCTACCAAAGCCGTATTAGACAGTGTAAACGCATTATTTACCATAAAAGAAGCGCAATCTGGAGTTGTTATAAACAATGATCCTGTTGCCCACTTACCGTATCGTTTGGGGGAGGAAGGCATTGTCGAAATTTGGCCTTTAGTTGCGGCACAGGATGATTATGAAGATATATGGTATCCGCCGATAGAACGTAAAACAAAAGCATCGGCAAGTTCAAAGTTAGCCGGATTTCTTGCTGCAAGAATTAAAACAATGGTAAATAACAAAGAAATGCTAAAATCACAAAACAGACCGGTTTGCTATCGCGATTTTATGGTGCTTGTTCAAAGAAGAAATGCCTTTATAGAAGAATTTGTAAGAAAATGTAAGGCAATTGGAGTTAATGTTACAGGTGTTGATAAGATTAAACTTTTAGAACAAATTGCGGTACAAGATTTATTATCATTGGCAAAATTTTTGCTTTTACCGCAAGATGATTTAAGTTTGGCGGAAGTGCTAAAATCGCCTCTATTTGGTTTAACAGACGATGATTTGTTTGATTTATGTTATAATAGAAAAACTGTTTCTTTATGGTCCAAATTGAAAGCAAATCAAAAATATGAGAATATTGCCAAACAATTAAATAATTTACTGCAAAAAGCCGATTATATAAGACCGTTTGAACTGTTTAGTTATATTTTAAATGCTCTTAATGGTCGCAAAAAATTTATTTCAAGATTGGGAGCGGAAGCCGAAGATGCTCTCGATGAATTTATAAATTTGACATTAAGCTTTGAAAATAATCATATACCTGATTTACAAACATTTATAAACTGGATTGCAAGTGATGATATCGAAATAAAACGAGAATTGGAGCAGGCACAAGATAATGCCGTGCGAGTTATGACCGTTCATGGTTCTAAAGGACTACAAGCGCCCATTGTTATTATTCCCGATACAAC
>JAZRHJ010000180.1:0-8187 GCA_045644695.1 Alphaproteobacteria bacterium
GCAGATAATATAATATACAATATCGGGCTTTTTTTGTATTTTAACATTAAAAGTGTTAATATAATGAAAACACTTAAACTTAAATAATTTGTTAAACTGATTTTTGCAATTGCCGTAAGAGCTAATATGATAAGTGCTAAAACCGCAGGTTTTATTGAACTTAAAGTTGTTTGAACAGCAGTGTTTTTAGAGTAGCATTTTAAGAGTTTTGCGACTAATATTATAATGATTACAGAAGGGGTTATGAGCCCGATTGTTGCAACTATGGCTCCGAATGTACCACTTGTTTGAAAACCGGCAAAAGTAGCCATATTTATACCAATCGGTCCGGGGGTAGATTCAGAAACTGCAATCATATTGGTTAATTCTTCAAAACTAAACCATTTGTTCTTTTTGCTTAAATCAAATAAAAATGGGATTGTGGCTGCTCCTCCGCCTATGGCAAACAGCCCAATTTTGAAAAATTCGTAATAAAGGCTTAAATAAATCATTTTTTTCTCCTCGTAACAACGGAGGGTATAAAACCTATAATAGTTGCCGCTATAATGGTTAAAACTGCGCTGATATGTATAAATAAAAGGGCAAGTAATGAGGTAAAAAATATTACAAAATGCAATTTTTTATTTGTGCTTTGGTTATAAATTTTTTTAGCCATATCCAAAACCAAAACACAGATTAAAGCACAAACACCTATGCGAATACCGGCAAGAGCATGAATAACCAACGGATTATCAATGTATAAATTTAATATGGAGGCAATTGAACAAATTATGATAAGTGATGGAAATACAATTCCTGCTGTTGCTATAATTGCACCGGATATTCGTTTTATTTTATATCCTGAGAAAGTGGCAACATTAACCGCAATAATACCGGGAGTGCATTGACCGATAGAAAAATAATCTAAAAGTTCGTCTTCGGTTACCCATTTTTGTTTTTCTACCACTTCTGCTTTTAGCAAAGGCAACATTGCGTACCCGCCGCCAAAAGTAAATAAGCCTATTTTAAAAAATGATAAAAAAAGTTTTATAAGTATTTTCATAGCCTTTATTTTCTATTTGTTTTATGTTCTTATGATATTATATTAAGTGCTATAAAATTTAAAGAGGAAAAAATGATTATAGGCGCATTAAAAGAAACAAAATATCAAGAAACAAGAGTGGCAATAACTCCCGATGTTGTTACTAAATATAAAAATTTGGGTTTGGAAATTATGATAGAGACCGGACTGGGTATAAATTCGGGGTTTGATGATGATGATTACATAAAAAACGGTGCAATGGTTGTAAAAAATCGTAATGATATTTTTAAGCAAGCAGATATTTTAATCAATATTTGGTCTGTGGCAGAATATGAATTTAAAAAATTAAAAGCCGGACAAATTCTTATTGCTAATTTTGAACATAATGAAAATTGCGCGGAATTAAAAGAAAAAGGTGTAAGCGCTATTGCGTTGGAAAAAGTTCCAAGAATTTCCAGAGCGCAAAATATTGATATATTATCTTCGCAAAATAATTTGGCCGGATATAAAGCGGCGCTTACGGCTATGAATATGTTAAACAGAGCAGTTCCTATGATGATTACATCTGCCGGTACTATAAAGCCTGTTAAAGTTTTAATTGTCGGTTTGGGTGTGGCAGGGTTGCAAGCGCTTGCAACATTTAAGAGAATGGGAGCAATTGTTTATACATCGGACACCAGAGAAGAAACTAAAGAAGAAACAATCTCTTTAGGAGGTCGTTTTATTGAGCCGGATAAACAAATTGAAATTTTACAAGATATTGATATTTTGATGACTGCCGTTATGCCACAAGGAAAACCTTCTCCATTATTATTTACAAAAAAAGATTTGGAAAAAATGCCTTTCAATTCGGTAATTGTCGATTTATCTTGCGCCAATGTAGAAACAAACGGATTAAGAAATGACATAAAAGTTATTAAAAATATGTGTTTTGCCGGTGAAATTGCAAATTCTGCCAGCAAACTGTTTGCTGAAAATATTTTTAATTTGATTAAAGAAAACGGAGGAGTAAATTTTAAGATAAATCTTGATGATGAAATTTTAAAATCTATGTGTTTGTGTAATAATCTTGAAATAAATGAGGTATAGTATGTTGGCTTTGCTTTTATTTACCATATTTGTATTGGCGTGTTTTGTAGGCTATTTTGTTGTATGGGGAGTTACACCGGCTCTTCATGCGCCGTTGATGAGTGTATCGAATGCAATTTCCGGAATTGTAATTATCGGTGCATTGTATGTTGCTGCGCATTCTGAAAGTTATTCAATAAGCGAAGTATTGAGTATTTGTGCCGTTTTTTTGGCTTCGATAAATATTTTCGGCGGTTTTGCCGTTTCTGAAAGAATGCTTGCTATGTTTAAGAAAAAGGATAATAAAAATGCTAAATAATGAGTTATATTTAATATATTTGTTGGTCAGCATATTATTTATTTTATCGATAAGAGGGTTGGCAAAACCTGATACGGCTTTGTTTTCTAACAGGTTAGGTATGTTTTCTATGCTAATTGCTATCGTTGCAACCTTGTTTGTTTTGCCAGCGCAAAACCATATTTGGATATTAATTGCAATTTTTGGGGGCGCAATAGTCGGTATAATATCGGGATTAAAAGTAAAAATTACGTCTTTGCCTCAAATGGTAGCCGTTTTTAATGGATTAGGCGGATTGTCATCGGTTTTGGTTGCTTTAACCGAAATCAGAAATTTTAGCAATGCATACGTCGAAATGGCTTTTTCTGTTGTAATAGGAGCGGTTGCGTTTATGGGTTCCATGATTGCATATTTTAAATTGCAAGGCGTGGCAAAAAAATATTTGAAAAAATTGCCTTTACACAATGTTTTTAGTTTGTTTTCTTTTATAATATTGATAATCGCTTTTGGTAATTTTTTAGTAATGCCTAACATGGAAACATTGTTTTATTTGATGTGTTTTTCGTTTTTATGGAGTTTTTTGGTTGTGATGCAAGTGGGTGGTGCCGATATGCCGATTGTTGTTTCAACCTTAAATGCTTGTTCCGGATTTGCTGCAACTGCCATCGGGTTTTCAGTAAACAATGTTGCTCTTATAATTACCGGTGCAATTGTAGGTGCAAGCGGCTGTATATTAACTTTTATTATGACAAAGGCAATAAATCGATCATTATTAGAGGTTTTGTTTTTTAATAAAACAAAAGATGGCATCGGAATTGATATTAAAAATAAGACAGTTCGTATGGCAAGTGAAGAAGATGCTGCTTTTATTTTGGAAAACTCTTCAAAAATTATTATTGTTCCGGGTTTTGGTATGGCAGCGGCCGAGGCGCAGTTTGCATTGAAAAATATGGCACTTATATTAAGAAATAAATATGGAGCCAATGTTAAGTTTGCAATTCATCCGGTTGCAGGCAGAATGCCTGGACATATGAATGTCTTATTGGCAGAGGCTGGGATAGATTATGAAGATGTTTTCGAAATGGATGATATTAATCCCGAATTTGTAAATGCAGATGCTGTTTATGTTATTGGCGCAAACGATATTACCAATCCGGCGGCAAAAACGCTTACTTCTTCGCCATTATATGGTATGCCGGTTTTAGATGTTTATAAAGCAAAAACAGTGTTTTTTGTGAAAAGAACATTGGGATCTGGATATTCTAAAACAGATAACCCGCTATTTTTTGCCGATAATACAATGATGATATTCGGTGATGCTAAAAAAGTAACGGAAAACATTGTTAAGGTATTAGAATTAAGTTAAAAAAGGAGATGAAAATCTCCTTTTTTAAATATCTAAATCATCAACAAATTTGGCTCGTTCAACAATAAATTTAAACCTTAATTCCGGATTTTTGCCCATTAATTGCTCAACGCGACGCCTTGTTTCAAAAGCATCTTCTTTACCTTCTTCGGTGCTGGTATTTGGAAGCGTAACTCTTAGTAAGATACGATTGTTTTTATCCATAGTTGTTTCTTTTAATTGTACGGCACTCATTTCGCCTAAACCTTTAAAACGGCTGATGTCGGGTTTTTGGTTACCTTTTAATACTTTTGCCAATATTTTATCTTTTTCTTCATCATCAAGAGCATAGTAGTTTTTACCTCCGGCCACAATTTTATATAGAGGAGGTGTCGCAATATAAAGATGTCCGTTTTCAATTAGTTTTGGCATGTGTTGATAAAAAAATGTCATCAATAAAGATGTGATGTGTGCTCCGTCAACATCTGCATCGGTCATAATTATGATTTTTTCATAACGTAAATTTTCTTCTTTATAGTTTTCTTTTACACCGCAACCTAATGCTTCAATCATATCTTTAATTTCTTGGTTTTGGGTGATACGTTCAATGGAGGCGCTTGCAACGTTTAATATTTTTCCTCTTAATGGCAAAATAGCTTGCGTTACGCGGTCACGTCCTTGCTTTGCGGAACCTCCGGCGGAATCGCCCTCAACAATAAAAATTTCAGTATTTTCTGCGGCTGCTTGTGAACAATCGGCCAATTTTCCTGGTAGGCGCAACCTTTTTGTCGGAGTTTTGCGTTGTTGCACTTTTTCTTCTTTGCGTTTTTTTCTCAATTCTGCTCTGTCAATTACATATTCGAGCAAAGCAGAAGCGTTTTCCGGATCGGAAGAGAGCCAATGGTCAAAAGAATCTTTAATGGCATTTTCAACTAAGCGAGTTGCTTTTGATGAGGTCAATTTGTCTTTTGTTTGACCTTGAAACTGTGGATCGGTAATAAACACCGAAAGCATAATTGAGGCATCGCTTAAAAAATCTTCCGCGGTGACATTGGTCGCTTTTTTAATGTTTGCCATATCGACATATTCTTTTAAGCCTTTAAGCAGAGCATTTTTAAAACCTTGCTCATGCGTGCCACCAAAAGGTGTCACTACAGTGTTGCAATATGAATAACAAAAACCGTTTTCGTCTTCCGGCCACGTAATTGCCCATTCAACACGACCTTCTTGATGAGCAAGTTCGGAATCTCCAGCAAACATTGTTCTATTTATGGTTGTTCGGCTACCAATTTGATAATTTAAAAAATCTCTTAAACCATTAGGAAAATGTAACTCATTTTCTAAAGGTGTAGTATCTCCTTCTGATAAGAGTTCTTTAGCGCATTTGAATAAAATTTTTATGCCTTTAAATAAAAATGCTTTTGAACGTGCCATACGATAAATTCGGTTAGGAATGAAAGTTGATGCTCCGTTAAAAATTTCTTCATCGGGGGTGAATGTAATGCTTGTTCCTCGTTTGTTTGGGGCATTGCCGATAAGTTCTAAATTTGTGACAGGTTTACCTTTAGAATATATTTGACGATATAATTTTTTATCGCGAGCAATTTCAACGACCAATTTTTTGGATAAGGCGTTAACAACCGATAATCCTACACCATGTAAGCCGCCTGATACTTTGTAGACACTTGAAGAAAATTTACCACCGGAGTGAAGCGTGGTCATAATTACTTCTAATGCTGATTTGTCGGGATATTTGGGGTGTTTGTCAACCGGAATACCTCGTCCGTTATCTGTTATGGTGATAGAGTTGTCGGTATTTAGGCAAACTTCAATGCGGTTAGCATAGCCGGCAACGGCTTCGTCCATAGAATTATCTAAAATTTCGGCAACTAAGTGATGCAGTGCTTGTTCATCGGTACCGCCTATGTACATGCCGGGACGATGACGAACAGGTTCTAAGCCTTCAAGAACTTCAATATCTTGAGCCGAATATTCTGTTTTTGTAGGAGTTGTTGTTTCAAATAAGTCTGCCATTATATCCTCTAAATCGATTTTCGTATGCGCTATAAAATATAATATTTTTGTTTAATTCTCAAGCAAAAAACCTTCAAAATAAACAAGTTTAAGGTGAGTGATTTTTGAAATGTTATACAAAATATCTTAATTTTCATTTTAATATATTGATTTTAATATATTGCTACCCTATATATCATAATGATAGCGCTATCATTTTTGTTAATTTTAATAAGAAAGGAAAAAAATATGCCTAGAAAAAAAAGTACTAGTAATTGCTCTATAAAGAGTATTGCTAAAAAAGCATATGAGGTTTCTAAAAAGTCTAATGCAAAAAATCCTGCAAAAACCGGTAATTTAATTGCAGATTATGCAATTGGTAAAATTCCATTTGCTAAAGAGTGGAATAAAGGTTTTAATGTCGGAAAGTTAGGATTTATTGCACACCAAACTTATAAAGAAACTTGCAAACGCAAAAAATAAATGTTATAAGCACAAAAAAACAGCAGGAGGTAATTTAATGAAATCTTTTTTACAGCAAATTTTGATGTTTGGAGGCGTTTATTTTATTACTTCCCTGCTTGTTTCTTTTTTTGAAACGCTATCTATGGTTTTGTTTTTCTTATTTATCGTTTTGTTGATTGCCTTATGCATTAGAAAGAAGTTTGTATTTATAGAAAAACTGCAAACAAAATTTCCTAAAACAAGCAATTATCTGTTGGCTTTTGGTATGGTAGAATATATCAACCTCATATTTGCCTTTATTCCGGGGGTAATATATGGGTATAAATCCGCCAATGCCATGTATAATAATGAAGAATATGCTTCAAACATACCTCTCTATCTTGAATATTTTTCTTTTGTACATTTGGGTTTGTTGTTCTGTGCTCTTTTATGGGCTACATATAAAAGTGTTAAAAAGACAAAGTAATTAAAGGTTACCCTGATTTATTTTTTTTATGATTTCACTAATATCAACATTTAAATAATTAGCAATTAGCAGTGTCGTATAGAGTGTGGGGTGTTGAGTTAAGCTTTCAATATACCATATTGAGCTCTTACTCATTCCAGTATCTTTGGCCAGTTTATATTGCGTAATACCCTGTTTGATGCGTTCTTCTCTAAGAACGGCAACAATTCTATTACTCATTTCTTGCGCTTCTCTTTTATTCATACCTGTAATATAAATCACTTGACATTTTAATAATAGTTCTGTTTAATGAACTATTATTAATTTAAAAAAACGAGGTACTCATGAAAAAGATTTTAACTATTTTATTTATTATAAATTTGTGCTTCGGATGTGCTATGCAAAGTTGGAAATATACATCTGAACCTAAAATTTATAAAACTCCGGAATCGCAATATACTTTGATTGTGCCACCTTTACGAGATGCAAGGAATAATGAAAACAGCTTAGGAGGATATTTTCTTTCGATGATACCATTAGTTCCATATGGGAAAAGCACAATTAATGTACCAGATATTAAAATGAACTCTAAACCCACAGAAGAATTTTCTAAAGCTATTGCAGAAGAAATAGACAATGCTACAATATTTAAATCCAGTAGTTTTTCTTTTGATAAATCAGGAGCAGATTTATATCTGATTGGTGAGTTAAAGTCTTCTCAACATATTTTTTATTCAACATTTTACGGACTATCTCCTGTTGGAGATTTATTATGGACGATAGGACTTCCTGCAGGCAAATATAAATTTAATATTGAAATAGAATATAAACTTGTTGATGCTCAAAATAATATTTATTTTGTTAAAGCCTATAAAGAAGAATTATCTAATATAGTTGGTTTATATTATGGCTTGGGTAAATTTAAATTTGAAGAAGTTTTGAAAACGATTGCAAAACAACTTCTTGCAGATTTAAACGAAGTAGCACCTACATTAAAAATAAAAAAATAATTACAAAAAATATGTAATATCATCTAGCACCTTATTTTGCATAATAAGGTGCTTTTATAATCAGAAAGTAAATCAAAAATCACTTGATTTATTTTTAAGGTTGTTTAATATAAACATTGTCGCCAAATGGCGATGGTGTTTAAGAAACATCATCTATACGAAACTCCTTTATTTAGGGGAGTAAATGATATAAGGCGTTTTACGCACGAATAAGTTTATCTGTGTATAGACAGTTTTTCGACTCCCCACCTTAATTTTAAGGTGGTTTTTGTTTTAATAAATAAAAATTAAGGGAGTTAAAAACTATGGAAAAGGATAAGGCTCATATTACCAGTTCGGTAAAATATCAATTATTATATCGGCTCAAAGAATACATACGGGAAAATAATATTTCTTATGAAGATTTAAAACAAAAAACCGGACTTCCGCTAATATATTTTACCAGATTTGATACTTGCAATCGCATTTCGTTGGCAAATTTTTTTAACATACTTATGGCTTTAGATTTATGGTTTGAAATTA
>JAZRHJ010000181.1:0-2221 GCA_045644695.1 Alphaproteobacteria bacterium
GCAAACCTTTATTAGTTACCATTTCCACAAACCTTAACGATTGCGTCAACCACAACATTGACAACAACGAAAATGCTACTAAAAAAAAGCCCACCCACACTTGGCGGAAAATATATAAGTTTAATTTTTTCATGAGGCAAATTATAAACAAATTATTAAAATATGAAAACACATTTTAACGATACTTCACAAGTTTATTTAAAAAAAGGTATTTTATTGCATATTAGCAACAAAAAAGAGCGGATTATATACCGCCCTTAGTGACAACCACCATCGCCTCTCTTAATATTCGGTCATTAATCATATAGCCTTTTTGCAATTCGGCAATAATTGTGCCGGCAGGTTTTGTCTTGTCTTCAACCTCTTGCACAACCTGATGATAATTAGGATCGAAAACGGTATCAATAATTTCCATTGCTTTTATACCAAATTTATCAAAAACTTTATTTAATTCATTTAATGTAAGTTCCACACCTTTACGCAATGCCAAACAATCATCATTGTCCGTATTTTCCGTAGCGCTCAAAGCACGCATTAAATTATCGGCAACACTCAGTAAATTTTTTGCAAATGATGAAACTGCATATTTATTATTTTTTTCAATTTCTGCCACACAACGCTTTTTAGTATTTTCAAGTTCGGCCATTGCTCTCAAATAATCATTTTTCAGTTTCTGATTTTCTTCATCAAGCATTGATAATTTATCTTCAACATCATTTTCCGCTTCCGACTCGTCCGATTCCCCGAACTCTTCTTCTAAAACATTTTCATCTTCTTTAATATCTGCTACTTCATCATTTATTTTGTTTTCTTTTTTCATTGATACCCCTTCAATTTTATATGAGCATTTAATACATAGTGTAAATTTAGTGTTTATACATTCACAAGTCAAGAAGATAAATTCTTTTTTTGTATTGTCTTTTATAAATTGAGTGTTATAATCCAAACATATTATTTATATTATTTTAAGGAAGAAAAAATGCCCATTCGCCCTAAAACAGTACCTGAAGGTTTTTTAGTTCAAAACTTTAATCGTAAAAAAAACTATAATACCATTCAAAAAACAAACGATGCACATTGTAAAGAAATTCAAAACATGGCAAAATACCAATGTTTAAACCGTAATGAATGGCCTAAAATTGACAATGTAAACGCATGGATGCTCTCTGCAGAAACTGCCACATTTATGAAATGGGGCGGTTTGGGAATGGTTGCTTCCGAATTACCTGAAAATTTTAATAAATCATATTTGAAAAAAAATCATAAAATATCCATTGTCACCCCAATGTATTTGGGAAATACGGGAAAAAAATCGGCAACATTTGATGGTAAAATATACAAAGGTTCGCAAAATATAGGTATTGAGGTAGAGCACATTGCAACAATAGATGTTCCTTTTTGCAATACTGAAAATAAGTTAGTTTCCAACAACACAAAAATATATTATGGTAAATTAAATGATGTTGACTATATTTTTGTTCAAAATGACCGATTCTTTTCTATAAACCCGCATAAAGAAAACCCCTCGGCACAAGACGGGTGCTACGTCAGAAACGAACATGACATAAATGAAGTTGAGCGTTTTGCTTTTTTTTCAAAAGCAGTTTACATTTTGCTTAAAAATTGCCTGACAACCGATATAAAAAATATCCCCTTCCCTAATATGCTAATTGTTAACGATTGGCATATCGGCGCATTAACAGGTCTTTGCAAATATTCTACCATTGCTGAAGCATATAAACAAACTATGAACGAACATAACGCACGTACTATTGCAACACTTCCCATAATTCATATTGCTCATCATTTAGGCTATCAGGGGTGGGATTATCCCAATACGGCTCGTATATTAAATTCACTGTATGAAGGAAACACATCTTTAATTTATAAAAATGCCAAAGCAATTAAAAACAGCAATCCCAGAACTACTAACACTTTAATTGTTTTTGACTGCTACAATCAAGCATCGGTAAGTTTTCATTTGGCAGACAGAGTCGTTACCGTATCAAAAAATTATCGTGAAGAAGTTTCAACCGAATTGGGTTTAGGGTTAGATTTTCGTGATATATTAAAAATCAGAAAAGACCACCGCACATTTTACGGAATTGTCAACGGCTATGAAAAAAATTTAATTTCTCCAAACGAACAAAAAATTAACCATATAAATAAATATTTTGACGGGTTTAATTTTAAGGTTTTTGATGAAAATACGTTAGAAAAC